>JAQUZA010000082.1 GCA_028691595.1 Candidatus Rifleibacteriota bacterium | reverse complement strand
GAAGACTGGTGAAGATATATATAGTCATCAGGAGGAAATTGTGAAAAATAAATACCTGGTTCTCGTATTGTTGGCGTTTGTGGTTTTGTCTATGCCGGTTTCGGCCGGAATGCTGCGCGTTGGTCTTGTTTTGTCAATTGGCGGTCTTAAAGACGAGTCTTTCAATGATGCTGCCTATGAAGGGGTCATGCAGCTTCGCCGTGAGGGCGACTGTATTGTCGAGGTCATTGAACCAGGCAGTATCAGCTCGATTGAGCCCGCTCTGCGCTATTTTTGCGAAAGAAATATGGATCTCGTCTGCGCCGTTGGCATTTTTGCCAATGATGCTGTTCGTCGTGTGGCCCAGGATTTTCCTGAAAGCAAATTTGTTCTGCTTGATTCTGTTGTTACAGTGCCTAACGTGCTCTCAATTCTGTTTGATGAAGAACAGGGCTCATTCTACGCTGGCGCTTATGCTGCCATGATAACTAAGACCGGCAAGGTTGGTTTTCTTGGTGGCATGGACTCGCCGGTGATTGCAAGCTTCGAACGCGGTTTTAAAAATGGTGTGCGCTTTGTGAAACCGGACGCAACGGTTATTTCCCGCTACCTCGGCTCAACTCCGGAAGCTTTCGATATGCCTGATAAAGCGCATACGGTTGGTCTTGATATGGCCAAAGAAGGCGCAGATGTTGTGTATCATGCCTCCGGAAAAAGCGGTCTCGGGCTGATTCAAGCCTCCCGTCGTGGCAACTTTTTGGTTATTGGTGTCGATTCTGACCAGAGCCGTACTGCCCCAGGAAAAGTTCCGGCAAGCATGGTTAAACGCATTGATAACGCCCTTGTTAAGGCCGCTGACGTTATACGTCTCAGCTCGTTTGAAGGTGGAATCTGGACTCTGGGTCTGGAAGACAGTGGTATTGAGCTGATGTTGTCGCGTTTCAATCGTGACCTGATGACCCCCGAAGTGGTTCTGAAACTCAAAGAAGTCGAAGATTTTCTGATTCACAAAAACGAAAAATAAGAGTGTACGACTCTTGCGGGTTCGGCAATCAATTCTTATAATCAGAGCATAATTCGACCCGAATCGCTCTTGTGTTGTCAGGAGGAACCTATATGATGACAATGACTTATAACCAGAGACAGAATGTCTCGACAATGTTGCTGATTTCCATGATTTTCTCGCTGTGGGTTGCCGTTGCTCCAGTTGGGCAGCTTCAGGCATCAATTCTCAGCAAGGTTGGTGGTGCAGCAAAATCTATTTTTGTTAATGTTGGCGCTATCGCCGCCGGTGCATTTGGTGGGGTTCTTGGTATGGCAGTCGGCGGAGGCCCTCTTGGCATGGCGGTTGGTGCCGTTGGTGGTTATATCGTCGGCAAGAAGGTTCTCAACTGGACAACCTCGAGTGTCGCCAACTTTGCTACCGTGGCCGGTGCCATTGCCGGTGGTGCCCTCTGCATAGG
Source organism: Candidatus Rifleibacteriota bacterium (assembly GCA_028691595.1). Lineage (GTDB taxonomy): Bacteria > Muiribacteriota > Ozemobacteria > Ozemobacterales > Ozemobacteraceae > Rifleibacterium. The sequence continues at coordinate 9,178 of JAQUZA010000082.1, read as the reverse complement.
TATGGGCTTCCCGATGCTTGCCGTTGGCGTGATCGGTGGCGGCCTGATTGCCCGCCTGGCAGTTAAAGGCATACAGAAACTGTTTGGCAAGAAGACTGTTACGTTGAAACAAAGTGATATCGACCCGGCTGCTGCTGCTGCCGAAAGCGCTGCAACTGCTGATTTCATCGCCAAGCTGAACGCTGATGATGACGAGCCGGCTCCTGTAGTTAAAACCGAAAAAGCAACTACCGCTGCTCCAATTGTTGCAAACCCCGAAATTAAAGATTCTCAGACTGCTTATAATAAATATCTGGCAGCTTACAAGAGCTACATGGAAGCCACCCAGAAGGGTAACGCTGAACTGGCCAAGACTGCTTACGCTGAATATAAAACCAATCTTGACCTTTATAATGCCCTGATTAAAAGCGGCAAATAAGTTCTAACGAACGCATAAAAAAACCGGCTCTCAGAGCCGGTTTTTTTATGCGTTCGTTTTGTGAAGTTTTGCAAAGATGTCATCTTGTGCCTTTTGACAGCATGGACCGGTTGTGTTAGGCTGGTTTTTATCAAGGGTTTCTGCCGCAAACTTCATTCAAAAAACAAATTTGAGGGGTTCTGGAAGCAGAAGAGCCAGTTTTAATGGGTCTAATGGATCTGCGCAGCCTGCTGGCCCGGCTGCGACAACAGGTGCTTATACAAGCAGGAGGCAATCGATGGCAGTCTGTCACAAAAGAGGCGTTTTCATTCACTTTTTTATACCCTTTATTGCGGTTTTGTTGCTTTTTGCAGCTCAGGAGGTTAATGCCAGCCAGCAATGGGTTAAAGACGACAAGATGCAGTTCAAAATTCAGATACCTTCTAACTATCAGAAAAATCGAATTGTTGAGGATGCTGATGTTATACATGCATTTCTCAGTCCCGATCAAAACGTTGCGGTCAGGATCCGTTCATTTAAAGTTGACAACAATGCAACCTTAGACTCGGTAATTAAGGCTTTTGAGCAGCACATAATCGTTGGCGCGCAAAAACTGCTTGACGACAAATACGTGCTCAACAGTATTTCCGGTAAAATTTGTGGCTATAAATGGAAGTTCAATAATATTCCGGTCGGTCTGGCAGCCTTTGTTACCATTCAGAATAAAATCGCATATATTGTCTGGTCGATAGTGCCTGAACAGATGTTCAAGCAGAGAACCCCGGAGACTGATGCAATTATAAATACTTTCACTGTTCTCGGCTCGAATAAATCTTCTGCCACTGCATCTGTCGGGATACAGAATCACAAAAACAGCAAAGGTAGCAGTGTTGGTAAAAAACAGAATCTGCCAGAAATGAAGAAATCTGCTGCAAAGATCCCAGCCTCAAAGCCAGATGCCAGATTCTTTGACCTGGTTTCTGACGATGCCGGACTAAGTCATAAAGTTCCTGTTGGTTTCAAACTGGCGGAAAAAGAAGAAGGGCAGTCGATCTGGAAAAATGATGCCGGAATAAAAATGGTTATTCAGACCATTGCAAGACAGGGCGATTTGAAAGATTACATTAATGGTCTGGTTTCTGATATTAAAAGTAATGGCGCGACTGTTATCAGTAGCGTGTTTACCGTAGAAAATGGGCTTATTGTTGCTAATTATGTCTATGAATACGGTGACTCCCATTTTGCCTATGGTGCTACTGCCGGCAAGGATGTTTATTATCTTGTCGGTTTCGTTGGCAAAACCGCTGACAAGGCTTTGCTCAACTCATATTCAGAAGAAGTCAACATGAGCCTGAAAAGATGAAACAGCTAAATCATAATTCACAACGAGGGTGAGAATGTCTGCATCAAAACATACTGTGTCAATTTTTCTGTTAATAGCCTGGCTCTGTGTGGCGGGCTCCGTGTCGGCTCAGCAGGCAGCCATTTCAAGATTTGTCAGCCACGTTGGCGAGGGAGTTAAGGCTGCGAACAGGCTGATGGAAAACAATCAGGTCGAGGATGCTATTGCAGCATTGAATGATGTAAATCGCTATCTGGAAAGTGTTGTAAATCACGACCTTGAAGATCAGCTTTTCAAGGCCAGAAGAGAAAGCCGCAGCTTTTCTTTTGATTTGCAGATCAGTCTTAACAATGGTTTTTCCTCAAGTTTCTGGAAGGAAAAGTATGAAAAGGCAAACACTTCCCTCAGGATAAGCCGGGAGGCGATCGCAGGACTTGGCAGCATAAGAGTGCTTGATCGTCAGGAAGAAGCCCTTGTTTATATTAAGACCATTTATGATGCGGTAGTGACCGTAAAGGATGTTGTTTCCAGTGTAAAGACACAGTCTTATCTTGACGCTGTTAAGTCTGCCAAAGAAGGCGTTGATGGCTTCATTGAGAATTATAAGGCGATTGAAGAAGCCAGATTTCAGAAGCAGCAGACTGAATCTCTTGAAATGTATATGAATGGGCTTGTACGACGGGCAAATCGTGTGATAAACGCGGTTGAACCCATTCTCAGTTTTATGAAGGCAAATGCTGAAGAGGCTGATCGATTCGAAAGCCTTCTCGAAAGGGTTCAGGCTGTTAAAGACAGGGTGTTTTCCGGCGCTGTGCAACAGATGGTATTCGGCGATGCCAGATACACCTGGAATTACGAGCCCTTTATGCGTGAGGCCAAGGCGCTATGTGGCGAAATTAGAACTGAAAATATTTCTAGCTCTACAGCCGCGGATAAGTTCCGGGCAATAACAGTTGCTGCCAGAGCATCCTGGGAAACTGTAAACAATAATATCACCGGTTCTGATGATGAAGAGCAGAAACCAAAGATGCTGCAGTGGGCAAAAGAAGCATGGGAAGATTATGAAACGACTTCCAGAAACTTGTTTGACGAAGCCATTGCCACTGTCAAAACCGTTGAAGGCAAGAGCTCAGATAAAAAAGGCCCGGGAGTAAATTTGTTTGCGGGCGCTTCTGACATGACCAGAAAGCCTGATTTATTTGCCGGTTCCAGTGCCGACAGCAACAAGGAGCCAGTAATTGCCAACAAGGAAAATAAAACAGTAAGCATGTTTGCCGGTCAAGATGAGGCTGAACCGGTGGGCGGGGAAAATGATTCTCAGCAGCAGCCACCGGATAGTAGCCTCCAGAGCAAACCTGAATCTAAGCTGGAAAAGAAAAATAATCTGACGGCGAAAAAGCTGGGTGAGATTTATAACACCGGAACCGGTGATACCAGTACACAGGTCGGTGGGAACTATGTTTCGGTAATGATAAGCGAACTTGCTGATGATGACCTTGTTGAGATCGATGTTTACTCTGGCAGTCTAAAGTTCGTGCACATCCATCTGAGAAATTCCCGTGGTGTGTGGTTTTCGATCTATAATGGCACTAATAAATTGTTTCGTGTCGGTAACCTGGTTAAGAAGAGCGAACGCCAGGATTTTACCCACTTAATTTTCAGTGTTAACAGTCAGCATACAAAAAACCTGCCAGCTGCCTGCAGAGCAAATCTGCTGTTGCATAACGGCGATAGTATTTCAGAAAAAGTAGAGACAGAGTTTTCATCGCAATGGCGTGCCGGCAGCGGCGAAATCCCAAACGAGTATGTGCAGAAACGTCCAAATCTTTTGTATAATGGTCAGAGCCAGTCGGTTTCCAATTCTGCCAGCGCTTCCACTGGCACCACTTCTGCGGGTAGAAGTGGCAACTCACAGGCAACGGTGTCTTCAGGTAAGAAAGATGAACATCGGGGTCAGACAGACAACAAACTTGAACTGGCTAATCAGGTAAATGCAGTAATTCGCAGGGCTGATGAAGAATTTAATAAAAAATACTGGAACGAAAAGGCACCACAGCAAATTACTCAGAAAGCCAGCAATTCCAAGGCCTCATCTCTGAAAATTATTCGAGAAGCAATAAAGATTTCTGATAGTGCCAATCTTCCCGAAAACAAAATTTTCTTGAACAATTTGATAGCGAACAAGCTCATAGAGTATGCGCATAGGGTTTTTGCCTACGCAGGCAAGGCAGAATTTCACAACGAAGCCGCTGCACTGATCAGGAGAACTGGTGATCTGATCGACAAGGTCAACAAAGACAAAGTCACAGTTTCATTTCTATACAGTGACCAGGGTGACCTGTGGCGTGCTCTTGGCAAAGAAGCTTTGGTGGGCAACCATGAATACAATAAAAACGCCTGTTATAATCTTGAACAAGCTGCTTACGAAAGAGCTCTCAGGATTTATCCCGAAAACCATAAGGCAAAAAAAGCCCTCAACAAATGATTGTTGGTCTTGCATTGATGTATTGAAAGTTTTTCCTGGATTGCCAGGATCTGTGTGCTGTTTCAGATATCCCAGCTTTGCATGCGGCTGACTGACCTGATAACGTGGTTGCGATCGGGTTGCTCGAGGGTTAAAACCGGTCGCGATTTTTCAGGTTGAGAATTGTACCAGCTGATTAGGGGTTGATAATCGAGGTTGCCGTCGCCTATTGCCCGGTGCTGGTCGGCACTTCTGTCGTTGTCATGCAGGTGAAACTCTAAAATGCGGTGACCGAGAGCATCGAACCATGCCTGCATTGGCAGCGATGAAAAAATGTTGAAATGCCCGACATCAAAGCAGATGCCGGCAGCATCAGAATTGACGAGAGCCAGTAGCTTAACAAGATAGTCTGGTTTGCTGTCGTAAATGTTCTCGAAGGCAATTTTTACGCCCCTGTCGCCTGCGTGGGCGACCAGTTGCTGCAATATCTGGCCGGCCCGGCTGAGCCAGGCATCGATGTCTATTTCGCCGGGCCCCAGACCGTAACCGGGGTGAACTACCACCACCTGCGAGCCAAGCAGGGCTGCCGTTTCTACAGCCCAGATAAGTCTTTCAAAACTGGCTATTCTGATGCTGCGGTCGCGGGCACCGATATTGAGGTCATAAAAAGGTGCATGCAACGTTGATCTGAAATTATGACCATCTGATAGACTGCGAATATCAGCAATTGCCTGACGTTCGATAGTATCAACGGTGTCGCCGCAAAAATAGAACTCAGGAAAAAGCTGTCGTTCAGACAAGAATTTGAAACCATCAGGGGTCATGCGCTGAAAAGCGATGTTTACGAATATCTGTGCCATCTGCTGCTCAGGGTTGTTGCTTTTCGGGCGGAAGAGTGGCTTCTTCAACAAGCATAACCGGTATCTCGTCACGAATAGGGTAGCTGCGGTGGCAGTTCTGGCAATCAAGGGTATCGCGATCGTCGTTGTAGACAATTTTGCCGCGACAGGCCGGGCAGGCAAGTATTTCGAGCAATTCTTTCTTGATGGGCATGGTTTTCTCCAGTCGCCATCTGCATGGCAAAAGTGCAATCAGTATAGAGTCGAAACCGCAAAAATTCAAGCTTTGCTGAACGATTCTCAGGGCTCACCGCCACGAGGATTTTGCTTTGTTGAATCGGCCAGAGCTGCGTTAAAAATTTTGCGGCTCCTTGCATGGACCAATTATTTGCAAGGAGGCTTCAAATAAGCTATTTCACCCCAGAAAAATATGTCGGTTGGGAGATCTATGCTTTTTATGAGACTCTCTGCTATTTCATAACTCGCAGAAAAGCCACGGTAGATATGATCAAGCTCGGCATAGTGCTCTAATATCAGCCGGTGGGGTCTAAGCTCTTTGATTACGATGTTTACCGCATCCAGGGTGGTACCTGTCTGATTGGGGTGGCCATCTTCATATCGTGGGCCAGGGTTTCGCCAGGTGATGAAAAGGGCATCCGGTTCTGGTTTCACTCCGGGAAACCCCCTTGTGTAGTCGGCATCTCCGCAAAATATAATGCGAAAAGAGTCTTCACGGCGGCATTCGAAACAGGTCAGTGGCAGTTCGCTCATGCTGTTTCGCCAGACGTGCGTTGCGTGGTGAGACTTTATTGAAAACCCGCAAATTTTGAAAACTGCACCGTCTGTGGCTTGGAGTATCGCAGAACCTGATTCTGTGGCCGCCGGATGCATCAATACCGGCTTTTTTAAGCGGATAACAGCTTCAACAAGAGATGAATCAAAATGATCCTGATGATTATGGGTTACCATCAGAGCATCGAGGGCGGCGGCAATTCTTGCAGTAAGGCCTGCGGAATCCGGCCAGCCGTAATATCTCGGCAGTGGCACTATGTCAAAGCCAATAACTGCTTCAGCTGTTTTAATGAAGATTCCGGAGTTGTACCACTGCAGCATCAAGACTTCAGATTCTTTGACAGTAGTGCTCACAAACAAATCAAGCCCACTAAGCATTTTCTTTTCGATCAATTGCCAGAGAGTGTTTGGCCAGAGGCTGAGATCAAATTTACAGCCCGGTCTGGCACTCTTTTCCAGATAATGGCCGAAGTTGATCAATTGCCCGATAAAATCAGGATTCTGCCGATCTGGCAGAATTGGCAGGTCGATGCTCATTGGTTTTTATAACCCCTTTCAGCCCAGCAGCATTATCCAGCGGGCAAGAACCGCAACGAAAATGAAAATCAGATAGATAAACAGCGCGGCTTCAATATAGTTTTTGCCCGTGGCGTTAGAACCGTCCTGGTAGCCGGTTTTTTGTTTCCAGAGAGCGAGCTGGCGGCGGTCTTCGTCGCCAAGCAGGTCAATGCCTGAGCGGTTTTCCCAGTGGTGAAGAAGCTCGTGAGTAATTGTTCTGGCGATTTCGAGACGCAGGTCAGAAATTCTATGGTGTGGAAATGCTCTGACAAATGAGCCATAGTAAAGAATGACTACCGGGCTGCCGAAGTGACCACGGGGCATATAGTGCCCGAGAGTGTAGAGGCCGCGCATGTATTTGCTGTGGCGATGCTCACGTTCTTCGAGAATGAACTGGGCAACCCCTTCGCGAAACTGGTCGGGTATGCGTGCCAATTCGTCTCTGAACAGGCTGTCGAACTGATCAAAGGTAACGCAGTGGCCCCGAAGTTCATTTTGGGTGTTTTCTGATTCTGTCACCCTCTGAGGATATTATAAGAACGACGAAGATACCAACGTAATTTGCACTTGAACTGAATCAGCGTTGAATCTTCAAGACAATAGCGGCATCTTTTTGTCGGAATGAGCCTGTCATGTAGCCATTTGCCGGCAGATCGACCTGAATATGCGCCAGATTTTTTCCCTGATCATGTTCAACTGCAAAGCCGGTTAAGGTGCCGGCAATAGGCTTGTCAGAAGCCGTTATGCTCAATATATCAACTGATTTGATTTCTGTCCAACCCGCGGGCAGCTCAAAACAGAGCAGAGCACGGTCATTAAATGGTATATCTGCAGAATTGCCGGCGGCGTAGGTGTTTGTATAGGTGGATTTAAGCTCAAGGTTTTCAAGGGTTGCAGAAACTGTCAAAGATGATTCGCCGGATTCAGAAATACTGAACTTGAAAGGTGGAGGGGTAAACGATGCTATGGGTGTCAGTGAAGGGTCACCAAAGAGTATTCTGGAGGCAGTTCCCTTAAGCATAATTTGAGCAGGAATCTGGTCAGCCTGCATGCCGTGGCTTACCGGCGAAATATCTGGCATTTTTCCGCCGTTGGCGATTACTACTCCATCATGCGTGTATTTGATGATGTCTCCGAGAGCGGCCCCACTCCACGCGAGACACTCCATCTCCTGATATACCGGAATCCCGTGATCGGGGTGCAGGGCGGCGAGATAGCTTGCTACCTGATTTTCAAGTATGCCAAGGGCAAAGCAGACTTCAGGGCTGACTGTTTGTTCTTTCAGAATACCGCTGGTAATGTCGAACCAGCGACCGGTGACACCGGTGTAACAGGCTCCGTTGAATACTATGGAAGGCGAAATTTCCAATTTGCGCACGTAAACGCCGTTAAGGGTGTCGACGATTCGGTCCGGGTAGCCATGGCCGCCAAAATGAAGTATGCCCGCACCTTTCATACTGCTAAGGCGTTCTTTGCTGAAGCCCTGCGTTCCATGCGAGATTGTTTCGAGCCCGACCCGCCGGGTGAAAACCGGTATCATGAAACTGCCAGGCATGACATTGAAATCGCCTTTCCCCATTTCGGTGTTACCGCCAAGATTGTCGATCAGCTTCCCGGGAAGCTGCAGCCGACCTTCGTGGAGATCGATAATTCGCTGCATAAAACTGGTTGCGGCTTCGGGGGTCTGGCCAGTAATGAAGCCTGAACGGATATCCACAAAGGGGTCTGAGTCGAGTCGGGTCGTTGTTAGCAGCCATTTCCAGGCAACATTAACATCGAGTTCATCGGGACAGATAAAAATCATGGCAAAATACGGCTTTTTTTCAATAAGTTCTTCCAGGCAGGACTCGGGGTTTTCATGTTTAAACACGACCCGACCTGCTTCAGGGTGTAGCTTTTCTGCCAGTTTGATGGCCTCAGAAAATGTGGTTGCTGCACGCTCAGTAGCGAGAATGCAGAACGGTAGACTGGTTTGGCAATGTGAAGAAAACCCTGGTCTCGGAGTTGCGATTTCTTGAACCTGGAAGCTTGAATTGACCCCGATTATAACGCCGGCCAGCCCGGCTAGAATGCCAAAAAATGTGCCGATTTTATCGGCTGTACTTCGTTTTTCCATTGGTTACATCCTCGTATCCTGATGAAAAGGCTGTTGTTCTTAACTTTTGTAAAAGGTGACCAGGGGTTTTTAACAAGAAATGTGGAAATAGTTAATGAAAAAGCTTGCCGCTGAAAGCCAACCCGGCAGAGGAGATTTTAAAACTCAGCAATTCTGCTGAATATGGCAGAATCGAGAAATCCCATACCGGGTTGAGCCATGAGAGAATCTGCTGGCGGAGTTCGCCGGTCATGGGCTGATCGTTAACCTTTGCATCGATTATATCGATGTTGATCTGACTGCCACTCTGTGTAAACTTTATGGTTGCAGTAAATGGAGAAAGATCGGTTGACAGAAAACCAAGAATGTTGCCGGGGATCTTCCTGAAGTCAACCATCCCGGTAACTCTAACCTGGTCGTTTAAAAGGTTGAGACTGAGCTTGTCAAAGATTCTGTTTCTGGTTTTTATGCGGGCAATTTCACGGGTGATAAGGCTGTTAATGGCGTTGACATCGATAAAGGCTTCAGCTTCGATGCTGCCGGTTTCCTGCAGCTTCGCGACATTGATGCCTGCTGTTTGCATTGAACTGAACTGGCCGGGCGAAAAGCCTTTAAAGGTAACTTTTGCTGATTGAATCGAAACCTCACGAATTGTTTTGCCATCAAGAGTTACCTGCATGTCGCCACTGCG
>JAQUZA010000001.1 GCA_028691595.1 Candidatus Rifleibacteriota bacterium | reverse complement strand
ACGGCCTTGTTTTGAATGAAGATCTCTGCAACCAGGTTGCCAGCCATATAAGCAAACTCGATATCGAAAATTATTTTATCATCTCGAGCAGTAGCCAGGTCATTGGGGCCCGGGACGGATTTATCGGCTACTCTGGCTCTATGGATGACCTGCGCATCGATAAACAGGCAACAAAAGCCAGACGAACAATCTCTGATGTTGCTCTCGCCGACCTCAAAGCGGCCAATCTTGTCGGCAAAAAGGTAATGAGCGATCTTAACCGCGTTGAAATGTCGGGCAAGGCACTTGACCGCATTGAAATTGTTGCCGAATCTTTGCTGCAGAAGTCATTTATAGAAATCACCCATTCGATCATCGATAATATCGGGCGCATCAACCAGTGGGGTTTCGGCTATCTCAAAGATCTTACCTATTTTAAATTCATTTCGGTCGGCGAACGCGACATCACCGACTACCTCGCCATGATCTTCTGGAGACCTCAGGTTTTTCAGAATAATTTTCTGGTAGCGGCACTGCCCCAGGCCAACCGCAATGCCCAGGGTTTCAAACTGCTTGCTTTCAACAAACTGAAAAACAGATTTGTCGGCAACCTCGATGACCCCGAAGGTGTTGTGGAAAAATTTGCCCGTCGGGCCGGTCAGAAACCAACCGAAGAAATTGAAATTCTGAATCTGAATGGCGAGGAATACATTGCAACCGGTTTCAACGGAAGATTTCTTGAGTTTTTTCAAATTATCGGTCTCTACCCGGTGCGCAATATAGAGCGTGTCATCAGTGCCCGGAAAACAGATCTTCTCCTTTTCGGTCTTTTCAGCCTGCTGCTTGCAGCAGGCCTGGCGCAAATTCTGGCAAGCAGTTTCGTTGCACCCCTGGCCGGGCTGCGACATGGAGCTCTGGCAATCGAAAACCGCAATTTCAGCCATCGCATAAAAAATGCAGGTCAGGATGAGTTCGGCGAGGTTGCCGGAATTTTTAATCACATAATGGTTGGCTTCGAAGAGCTCGAGGTGGCCAAAATTGTTCAGGAAAGCCTGTTTCCGAAACCTGATTTCGCGCTCAACCGTTTTAGCATTTTTGGGCGCAGCGTTTCGATGGGCGAACTGGGTGGCGATTATCTCGACTTCTTTAAAATTGACGACACGAATTTTGCCGTATTAATGGGAGATGTCGCCGGGCATGGAGTAGGTGCAGCCCTGATCATGGCGATGGCCAAGGCAGGCATTCTTAGCAGTGGTGAGAACCTGGCATCACCCAAAACCATTCTTACCGGCCTGCATCAGATGATTCTGGCATCAAAAAGCAGTCGGCAGAAAAAAGTCATGACTTTTCAGTATCTGTTCATGAACAGCGACAGCGGCGAAGGCCTCTATGCCAATGCCGGTGCCTGCTCGCCGTATATTTACCGCCGGTCAGCGGGCGTGGTTGAAGAGCTTTCACAGGCAGGTGCAGCACTGGGCGCTTTTAAGAAAGCTGTTTATGGAGAAGTGCCACTACAGCTTAAATCAGGCGATGCCATGATCTTTTACACCGATGGGCTGGTCGAATCACGCAACCTTGCCGGGCTTGAGATTGGCTATGATGGGCTGCAGAAGATACTGACAGACTGTTACGACACCGACCCGGCGATTTATTACCGGAATATTTTTTCGGCTTACAGCGGGCATATCGCCGGGCAGGAAGCCCAGGACGACCTGACCCTGATCATTGTAGTCTGTTCGTAATTTTTTCGCTTGACGTTCGCCTTTTATTCGCTTATATTATAAGTATGAAAAGTTCGAACGGAGGCGAGATATGACCCCTGATCCATTAACCCCCAAGCAACGCATGGTATTAGATTTTATTCGCCGTTTTTTCGCCGAATGGGGTTATGCTCCGACCATTGCCGAAATATGTGATGGCCTTGGCCTGGCATCGACCGCCACGGTTCATAAACATCTCAAGACTCTCGTTGAAAAGGGGCACATTGATTCTCTGCCCGGTCGATCGCGCGGTTTGTCGGTCAAACCCCATACCATCGTTCAGGGCCGTAGTGTCGAAGTACCGCTTCTTGGCAGGGTTACCGCCGGCCAGCCGATTCAGATCAATGAAATCCCCGAAACGATCAACCTGCCTGAATCGATGATTGGCCGGGGCGAGACCTTTGTATTAGAGGTTCGCGGCGATTCGATGATCGACGAGGCCATAAAAGACGGCGATCTGGTAATAGTCGAGAAGCGCAGCAGCGCCAACAATGGCGACATGGTCATCGCCTGCATCGAGAATGACGAAGTCACCCTCAAACGCATTTATCGCGAAGGCGGGCGGGTGCGGCTGCAACCGTCAAACCCGGCGATGCCGCCCATAATCATCGAGAACCGTGATGTGACCATCAGAGGCATTGTAATCGGGGTAATGCGGAAATATCGCCGCTTCTGATCCACTGATGGCAGGCCTGAAGAAGTACCACGGGTGAACACGAATCAACACAGATGAACGAAAACAGGTTCTTTTCTTAAGGGTGAAATGTATGCAGAAACGTATTGCCTGCCTTGATCTGGATGCTTTTTTTGTAGAAGCAGCCTTGAAGCTGCGGCCGGACCTTCGTGGTCTGCCGATGGCGGTTGGCGGCACCGCCAGCCGTTCGGTCATCTGCTCAGCATCGTATGAAGCGCGAAAATTTGGTGTATGTTCTGCAATGCCGGTCTGGCTGGCAAAAAGCAAGTGCCCTGACCTGGTGTTGATGCCGGTCCCCGACAACATCTCCGAGCTTTCTAATTCTGTTCAGCGGCGGCTGAGAGACTTCTGCCCCGTAGTTGAGCAGGCATCGGTTGATGAGTTTTATCTTGATTTTACTGGTTGCGACCGTATTTATCCGACCAACATGGGCATTGCAGACCAGATAGTCATGGCCGTGCGTAATGACCCGGGCCTGCCGGCGACTATAGGTATAGGCACCAATAAACTGGTCTGCAAAATAGCCTCAAATCTTGGCAAGCCACGCGGTGTGCTTGAGATACTGCCCGGGTCCGAGAGGGCATTTCTTTCTCATCTTCCGGTGGGCGAGATTCCGGGCATAGGCAGGCAGATGCAGCAGGTATTGAATTCAATGGCCGTATATTATGTGTCCGACATTCTGACAATGCCTGTCGATGCCTGGCGAGCAGCATTTGGGCGCACGGGTGAGTATATTTTTGCTGCCGCCAGAGGTATCTGCGAATCTGAAGTAATGCCACCCGAAAAGAGACCTCAGCGCAAAGGCATTTCTCGCGATACGACTCTGAGCGAAGATACCTCTTCGCGGCTGTTGCTGGCCAGTCACCTTTCGTATCTTGTTGAAAGTGCTGTCTATCGTATGCAAACCGAACGCCTTACCTGCGGTAATGTGACATTAAAACTGCGTTACTCTGATTTTGTGACTAAAACGGCATCACAGAACATTCCAAGAACCAATGATGACCGGGCGATCTACGAAGCAGCGGTTTTTCTCATGAACCGCCTTTTTCAGAGGCGTGTCAGCGTGCGCCTCATCGGCGTACATCTAAGTGCTCTCCAGCCTGGCGGAATTACGCCCGATCTTTTTGACATACTTCAACCCGAGCACCGTCGACAGCTCCCGGAAGCACTCAAAATTATCCGCGCCAGATATGGTTTCAGCGCCATATTGAGGTCGAGCTCGATACGAACACAAGGCAGGTCTGAACATTGATAGACACAATCAGACAAAATTTAACTCAGATGGTGGTTGAAGCGGCTCAGCTCAAGAAACATCTGCTGCTGTTGCAGATTGAAAACCTCGAGAACGAGCTGCTTCCGTGCGAAGAATCCCTGGCTGGCTGCCTTATGGCACTCAAACAGGGTCACGAAGTTCCTGACAAACTGTTGTTAAAAAAGGCCCGAGAAACATTTTCACAGCTGCGCCGTCTTAAAAATGAATTATCGAGTACTGAACAGGTACTCGACGTTGCCAGCAGATTCAACTGATAAACAGAACACTCTCAGGGCAAATTCGCGCCCTTTTTTCAGTCACGATTATTTTCACAAATGCGGGCAAGATTAACAAACTTGTTGCTTAGGGCTGCAAAATGCTAGAGTTTCCGGTATACTTACTCAGTTATTGGGCATATCAAGCAACAGGAAAACTCGATGAAAATAGTAATCTCGGACAGAAGCGGGCAGATTCTTTATGAGGGCAGCCCGAGTCTGCATGGTAATGGTGTAATAATCGGCAGCGGCAATGAATGCGATATTCAGCTCAACAAAATGGGCATTGCCCACAATCAGATACAACTGCGCTACAATGCTGATGGCTTGCTGACCCTCCAGGATCTCCAGAGCCCGTTCGGCACGGTAGTCAACGGCAACAAGGTTCAGCCGGGGTTTATTGCGATAATCAAACCGGGAGCTTTTCTTGAGCTGTCGGACGATGTTTTTGTGCGCCTGCAGCTTGAAGGTGGCGATATGCCACTGGCCAACGCCGACGAGAAACTGTTTCCATTTTTTCTCAACAGTAACGAAACTTTTGTGCGCAAATGCTTCAGCCAGATCCGCGGCAAGATTCCCAGACAGCATTACAATGCCATTTCAGCTGCCGAGGGCGAAATGGTCACCAGAATCAAAGAACTCTCCGCAGTGCTTGAAGTAACCTACGCCCTGAACTCAATCAACAGTTTTCCAAGACTGCTTGAATTCACGCTTGAGATGGCTCTGGCGGTGACCGGCGGCGAGAGGGCACTGATAATGCTCTACAACGAAGAAATGAGCCGACTTGAAACCGTGGCAATGCAGAACTTTGCTCCGGCAGAGGTTAATGATGACCTGCAATCGACAGCCGGGCTGGTCAGCCGTTGTTTTGAATCAGGTGAATCGATGATAGGGCCTTCACACAGGTTCAAACAGCCAGGGCGCAGAGGACGGAACCCTGAAGATGCCGGGATTGTTTCAGTGGCACTGGTTCCGCTCAAAGAAATGGCCACCAACATCGGTGTTCTTTATATAGATACCAAACACAGCGGCAATATCATGACCGCCCGCACCGAACAGATGCTCAAAGTCTTTTCGGCTCAGGCAGCCGTGGCTATCGGTCGCACCCGCATGTATCATTCAGCCACCACCGACTCGATTACCGGAATAGCAAACCAGAACCTTTTCATGCGCCGGCTTGGTGAAGAGTTTTGCCGGGCACAGCGGCATCAGAAAGACATTTCACTCATTCTCATGGACCTCGACCATTTTGCCGCCATCAACGACACCCATGGCGAAAGCAATGGCAACCGTATCCTAAAAGAAGTCGGGCGCATATTCAGAAGCGCAATGCGCATTCACGATGTGGTCGCCAGATTTGGGGCCGATACTTTCGCGATGCTTCTGCCCGAAACGCCATTTGCCGGTGCCCAGACCGTCGCCGGCAAATTGAAGACAACTTTATCAGACACCAAAATCAGGGCTGGCAGTCGCTCGATTCAGGTAACCGGTAGCTTCGGTATTGCCAGCAGTTCAAAAACGACAACCAAACCGGCCGATATGCTCAAATCAGCCGAAAAGGCGCTTAAGCAGGCCAAAAGACGCGGCGGAAACCAGATCGCCTGAAAAAGTTTCAGACAGAGGGAAGCAAATGATCAATCCACTCGATGATTTAAATATTTCGCGAAACCAGAAAAGTCTCGATGAACTCGAGAAGCTGGCAGGCTTTTCCCCGCGCAAAGGGGGCAGTAATAAATTTACCGACATGGCCGAAAAACTCGTGAAACAGGTCGAAAAGTCGGCAGAACGATCAGTTGAGCCAGATGCAGATAAATACTGGGATATCCACAAAAAATTTGTCAAACTCTATGAAACATCTGGACGGTCTTTTGCCCTTTTTATAGGCGATCTGCTCGATATTATTCTTGGTGGGCCCGTTCAGACGAGGCTGGTCAATGAAATGATCGAAGAAAAGATCAACCGGATGCGCAAGGCCAGAGAAGCCGCAGCTGAGCCCTCGACCCAGAAGCATAAAGTTCAGGCCAGACGCAGCTCAAAATATGACGTGGTAATCGGCGGCGAAAAAAGAATTTTTTCCCGGCATTTTCTTAAACGCAAGGGCTTCCTGGCAGCTCTTTTTCTTGACAGTGACGAATACCCCTCGTTCAAAAAACTGATACGACAAATTGAGATCGTCTGCCGCGAAAGCCTGACAGAACCTGTGCCTGCAACCGAAGAAAAGCGTCTTGAAGCGCTGCGCAAGATAATCGAAGAACTGCGCTACGAAATATCACAGGCTGAAGTCGTTCAGGCCTGGGCATTGCTCGAAGCCGATTCATTCAAGCATCTTGAATGGGTATTCAATGAGACCCGCAGTCTCAACCTTGTGCGCCCCAATTTTTATGAAGACCTCGACAAAGCTTATCGCGACGGCAAAAAACTCCTCAAACTGTTAATCGAAGATGCCCAGACAAGTTTTCCGCCCGACCCGGAGAAGCAGGACGCGTATGAAGACTACCTGAGCAATATTCTCGAAATTTACACACACCATCACTTCGTTCTCAAATATTTTAACCAGACCAGGCCTTCTATCTCTTTAAAAGACTTCGAAATTACCAAAGAAGAGCTGCACGAAAAGATCCAGGACCTCCGGGAAGAAAACGATGAGCTGCGACGGCGCATTAACTCGATAAATGTCGAAAAGGACCAGGCTTTGGCTGAAGCAAGAGCCCTGCGCAACCAGAATGAAGAATTAAAAGCCAAGCTGGCCCGCCTTGACCCCGTCGAAGTTCAAAAGCAGTTGCAGGCCGCCGAAGCCAAAGTCAGAGCTGCCCGTAAAGAGCTCCAGGAAACAATCGACGAAGAAAAAGAACTGCTTGCCGACATGCGCAAGCTTGACGAAGAAAACCAGGAAATGACTCGCAAACTGCAACAACTGCACGCGATTCCAGACGAAGATGCCTATTCGGTTGAAGGCCTGCTTGCCGGCAAACGCGTCGCCATTTTTGGTGGGGTCGGGCGTGATCATTACCTGCCGATTCTAAAAGAAGCCGGGGTCACCAACGAGAATTATGAGTGGTATGAAGGCTATCATACTATCAGCCAGGCCCGAACTGCTGAAATCGTTGGCAGATGCGATCTGGTCGTCGTAGTAACCAGCTATGCCGGTCACCTGCTGCTTTATCAGGTAAGACCGTGCATCGAAGATCACCAGCATTTTTTCAAGATACATAACAGTGGTGCCGGGTCACTGCGCAAAGAAATCTTAAAAACCTTCAAAAAATAGCTAAATCTATTCAGAATAATCTGCGTTTGTGATTATGGAAAACATGAAACCTGAAGAGTTGTGGCAAAGGGCGGTCGCAGGCGATCAAGTTGCCTGGCAGCGTCTTTACGAACTCTTTGGAACCCGTGTTTACCAGTTCTTTCTCAAGAATACCCGCAACGCAGAACTTGCCGGCGACAAAGTCCAGGAAGTATTCCTAAGAATATTCAAAAACAAAGAAGCCTTCAAATACGGTTCACTGAAAACCTGGATATTCAGAATTGCCAGAAATCTGTTGATCGACGAATGGCGGCGCAGCGGGCAACGCGAAGTGCTCAGCGACGTGTTACCGGAAATTGTCGATGCGGGGATACAGGTTGAAGAAAGCGTCATCAATGCAATTGAGCATCAACAGATGGTCTGCTACATCGATGAATGCCTCGATCGCCTTGAAGAAGCAGACCGCATGGCAGTCTGTCTGGTCTATATCGCCGGGTTGAGTATACCTGAGTTTGCCGAGGTAATGGAGCTCCCCCCAGGAACAGCCAAAACCAGGGTCAGACATGCAAGACTGAAACTCGATGCCCTGTTAAGCGAAAAGATTCAGATTAAAAGGTTTGAGAAGAGCA
The DNA here is from genome assembly GCA_028691595.1 of Candidatus Rifleibacteriota bacterium. Taxonomy (GTDB): domain Bacteria; phylum Muiribacteriota; class Ozemobacteria; order Ozemobacterales; family Ozemobacteraceae; genus Rifleibacterium. The sequence goes on along the minus strand of JAQUZA010000001.1, from coordinate 40,779 downwards.
TATGAACTGCAAAGAATTTAAAGACCTTGTCAGCGAAACGACTGACCTGAATGAAATCAGCAGCAATGCTGAGCTTTCGGCGCACCTGAAAAGTTGCGAGGGTTGTCGCGTGTTCTTAAGATACGAGGAAAGCCTTCGCAGTGGTTTTGCAGAGATTGCCGAAGCACCAATGCCCTCAGACATCACCCGCAGAATTCTTGCAATCCCCAAAACAGCCGGCTCTTCTTCAAAACCCGCAGAAATAACCGGCGCGTTAACCTGGCTTCATGGCCTGGTCAACTCATTTTCATTCAAAGTTGCTCTTGCTTCAGGCATAACCGGGTTCCTGTTTGCGGTTTTGCTGCTGCGTGAGCCAATTAGAGAGTCAGTTGGCCGCCCTGATAATAACTTTGCCAGATCAGAAAAGACCAAACAGCTGCAAAGGCCCTTATTCAGATCAACAAATCCATTGCCTGAAAATTCGCCCGAATCTGTCATTCAGGGGGTTGGTGCCGCAATAACCCTTGACCCTGAATTAAAAAAAATGGTCATGGCCAACAAACCAGCAGGCAGAGTTGCGGAGCCACCAGAGTTTTTCAAAAAGCATGAGATTGCCCGGGCACCTGAATTATCAACGCTCAGAGAAACCGAAAAATCGAACATGCCACATGAAGAAATACCCGGGGCCGTAAGTTATTCTCTCGCAGACGAAGAGGCAGGCAAACAAAGCAGCGCAGAAGCAACAAAAGCCCGTTTTGCTTTCCCCCCTGAAAAAACATCTTCTCCTGATTCTTCTGATTCTTCTAATTCGCATGAATCTCATGAAAATGCCTTCGCTGACGCATCAACCGACTTTTCAACCAGTGCCGTCCTGGCGGCTGCCCCCAGCCAACCTCAAAGAGAAAACGAAAGTGAGGGCCAGATAAGAATGGCAATGGCTCCTGCTGCTCCGTCCATGAGAGCAAAAAGCTTTTCAGAAAAGGCCGAAGAAATTCTTTCTGATAGTGAAAATACCAACTCTGAAAAGGGTTCTCTGGTTGAAGACATTCGTGCCAGTGAGATTCTCAAGTTGCTTGAAAGCAATAATCTGGCCGACAAAGAGGGATTTATCGACCTCGAGCGTCTGGTGATGCGTGGTTTTATCAGCAACAGGAAATTTCGGGCCTGGCAACCGGCCGATGGCAACAGCTGGTATCTCACGATAGAAGACGGCAAAGCCAGATTGAGTCTGCGGCGAAAACACTGATTTTGAGGGCGCTAAAATATTTTTTCCCTTTTTCGTTTTTCAATTGATTTACCTTTAGAACTCGAAAATTCTGGGGGTAAATCATGCGAATATGTGCAAAAACTGGCGGAATAATTCTATTTTCAATGGTTATCCTGCTGACTTCCGGCAGATTTTTACCGGAGGCTGGCAGTACCCTGAATTGCCAGCCAAGATTAATGCTGCTGAAAAATCTGCTGGCCCTTGATCTTAAAAGCCTTATCAAGGCAGACAAGAATTATCTCGCCAGTGTCAATGCAGGTTTTGATGAAGATAATCAGCAATACTTCCTTGAACGATATCCAGGCAAGGCGAAGTTTCCAGGGAGCAGCTACCTTTTCATCATCAGCTATCTGAAGCCTGACAGTGTAACAATAACAGTTTACGCACCGGAAAATCAGCCCTGGCAATGGTTAAAATGCCGCCTGCGCCACTCGGGAGGACGGATTTCAGGGCGAATAGTATTTCAGCCAGATGGAGAATGCCTTAGCCTGCCAGTATCTGGCTGGCCTGAAGGTTTTGAGATTCAGAAAACAGCAATGCTCATATCAGAATAATTTGTGCGGCCGCCAAGGTTGTATTATTAAACGGTTGGGTGTATTCTAACGGGGGTACGACACCACCAACCGAAAGGGGATTTTATGGCACTCGAATTAACCAGCAAAAATTTTAACGTTGAAGTCGCTGATTTTCAGGGCGGCGTTCTCGTAGACTTCTGGGCACCCTGGTGTGGCCCATGCCGGATGATGGGACCAATCATCGACAGCCTCTCTGGGAAGTATGCCGGCAAAGTAAAAATTGCCAAGCTGAACGTTGACGACAGTCCTGATATTGCTGCCAAATTCGGAGTTTCAACAATTCCGACCCTGATTTTCTTTAAAGATGGCAAAGCTGTTCACACCATGATTGGTGTAACCCCTGAACCAGAACTTGAAAACCAGATCAAGAGCCATATCCTCTGATTGCGAACCAGGCCATCTTAACAGGAGCATTTAATGAATCAGATCATCAACAGTGGTGCAATTGAAGCCATTGTAAGAACCGATCATCACGACCCATTCCAGATTCTTGGCGCGCATGTGGCTGAATTCAAAGGCAAAAAGTGCGTTGCTGTAAGGGCTTTCCTTCCTGATGCAGAAAAGGTTGAAGTCATAGACATCAGCAATGGCATGGCTTTCAAGATGAACAAGCTTGATCAGGCCGGTTTTTTTGAAGCGGTGATTCTAGACCATGATGTTGTTTTTGCTTACCGCCTCAAAAGCTTTTATGCCAACGGTGCCAGCGCTGAATTCTATGATTCTTACGCTTTTATGCCCACCCTTGGTGAAACCGACCAGTATCTGTTCAATGAAGGCAACCACCACGAGCTTTACGAAAAGCTTGGTGCCCACATTCGCTTCATGGACTACTACCAGGACAAACTCGGTGGAATTTCCTTTGCAGTATGGGCACCGAACGCAAAACGGGTCAGTGTCATCGGCGATTTCAACTGCTGGGACGGCAGAAGACATGTGATGCGTTCGCTCGGCAATTCGGGCATCTGGGAGATTTTTATCCCGGGGCTGCAGGCCGGCCAGAATTATAAGTTTGAAGTTAAAACCAAGCATGGCGAGCTGCTCGAAAAGATTGACCCCTTTGCCTATTATGCTGAAGTCAGACCCAAAACTGCCAGCAAAATATATGATATCAGCGGCTACGAATGGCAAGACGGCGAATGGCTGAAAACTCGCGCCCAGCGTGACTGGAAGCGCGAGCCTGTTTCTATTTTTGAATGCCATCTTGGCTCTTTTATGCGCAATCTTGAAGAAGGTAACCGGTTCATGACCTATCGCGAACTGGCACCCCTGCTCGCTGATTACGCTAAGCAACTTGGTTACACGCATATTGAGCTGTTGCCGATTACTGAACATCCCCTCGACATGTCCTGGGGTTATCAGGTTACCGGTTATTTTGCGCCCACAAGTCGCTTTGGCAGCCCCAAAGATTTCATGTATTTCGTTGACTACCTTCACAAAGAAGGCATTGGTGTGTTGCTTGACTGGGTTCCAGCACATTTTCCCAAAGACGCACACGGTCTGGCCAGGTTTGATGGCACCGCTCTTTACGAGCATGCTGACCCGCGTCAGGGCGAGCACAAAGACTGGTCGACCCTGATCTTCAACTTTGGCCGCAACGAGGTTAAAAACTTTCTGATCAGCAGTGCCTTGTTCTGGATGGACAAATATCATATCGATGGTCTACGTGTTGATGCCGTTGCCTCGATGCTCTACCTCGATTATTCCCGCAAAGCCGGAGAATGGGTTCCGAACAAATACGGCGGCCGCGAAAATCTTGAAGCAATCGAGTTTTTGAAGTATCTTAACAGCATCTGCCAGGAAAAGCACCCCGGCATCATGAACATCGCCGAAGAATCAACCGCCTGGCCAGGGGTTTCAAAACCCTGCAGTGAAGGTGGTCTTGGTTTTACCTTCAAATGGAACATGGGCTGGATGAATGACACCCTGAGCTATTTCCAGAAAGACCCGATCTACAGGCGCTATCATCATAACAATCTTACCTTTCCCCTCATCTACGCTTTTCACGAGCACTTCATCTACGTCATGTCACATGATGAAGTTGTGCACGGCAAAGGCAACCTTATCAACAAGATGCCGGGCGATTTCTGGCAGAAGTTTGCCAATGTCAGGCTCCTGTTCAGCATGATGTGGACGATGCCGGGCAAAAAGCTCCTGTTTCAGGGCACTGACTTTGGCCAGTGGAACGAATGGAACAGCAACCAGAGTCTCGACTGGCACCTGCTCGATTATGATTCTCACAAGGGCCTGCAGCGACTGGTAAGCCACCTGAATCATCTTTATCGCAGCGAAACCGCCCTGTTTTTGAAAGATTCAGATTCAAGCGGTTTCGAATGGATCAACTTCGACGACGCAGACAGCAGTATTGTCAGCTGGGTACGCAAAGGCGACAGTCAGGACGATATGATGGTTTTCGTCGCCAACTTCACTCCGGTACCCCGCGTCGGTTATCGACTCGGTGTGCCTCGTGAAGGTTATTATCGTGAAGTTCTCAACTCTGACAGCGAAATGTATTTTGGCTCCAACGTCGGCAACTTTGGGGGTCGCTGGGCCGAGAAACACGGCTGGCATTACCGGGATCAATCAATAGTCGTTGACGTGCCACCACTTGCACTTGTGGGCTTTAAGTTTTCAGTCTAAGGCCAGAGATTCTCTCAAGAAAAGCTGCGGCCGCTCTGTTTTAACAGAGCGGCCGATTTTTATATATAAAAGCCCGGTGCTTTTTGATCATGAATTAGAAAAGCTGCGCCACAGGAAAGACACACAACCACAGTGCCAAATTATCTGGGAAGATGCCTTGTTTTAAGCCAGTGGAGAATGCGCTCTCTGATACCGGCGGCATCAATTTTTAAAATACTGCGCAATTCTTCCTGACTGCCATGTTGCACGAATTCGTCAGGCAGGCCGATACGCAAAAGACCGGCTGTATGACCCAACTCAAAGGCGTGCTCGGCAACCAGACTACCAAAACCACCCGGCAGAGCGTTCTCTTCTACGGTAATAATCGGCATATCGCGGCGCACAATATCTGCCAGAATTTTTTCGTCAAATGGTCTGACAAAGCGGGGATTAATGAGCATGGCGCTCACCCCATCGGCCTCAAGGGCTTCGGCAGCCTTCAACGCAGGTGCCAGAGTATGACCAAGTGCCAGAACAGCTATCTGTTCGCCTTCCCGCAAGACTTCGGCCCGCCCGGCAACTAACGGGGGGCGGCATTTAACCGGCTCAACAGCACCTGAACTTGAACCACGCGGATATCTGATGACCATAGGCCCACCATGAGCAGCGGCATAATCGAGCATCAGACTTAATTCAACTTCGTCACAGGGTGCCAGCAGTTGAAGATTCGGGATCACGCGCATGAATGATATGTCGAAGGTGCCATGGTGGGTCGGCCCGTCTTCGCCCACCAGGCCAGCCCGGTCAACGCAGAAAACGACCGGCAGATTCATCAGGGCCACATCGTGAATAATCTGGTCGTAAGCCCGCTGCATGAATGTTGAATAGATGGCAACGAAAGGCTTTAAACCACCCCTGGCCATACCGGCCGCCATAGTAACCGCATGCTGCTCGGCAATGCCGACATCGAAAAATCTTGAAGGGTATTCGAGCGCGAATTTATTAAGACCGGTGCCCTCTTTCATGGCAGCAGTGACAGCAACGATCTTCTTATCGGCTGCAGCAAGCCTGCAGAGGCTTTCGCCAAACACTTCGGTAAAAGTTGGCCTGGCTTCGCCAGACTTTTTAACCTTGCCGGTTTCGATCTCAAAGGGGCCGATTCCATGAAACTTGGGGCGCTGCTCCTGGGCCGGCTTGTAGCCACGACCTTTTTCGGTAAGCACGTGCACCAGCACCGGCCCTTTTCGGTCGCGAGCCCTGATAAGGGCACGCTCAAGGGTCTCAAAGTCATAACCATCAACCGGCCCAAAATATTTGAAGCCAAATTCTTCAAACAGCATACCGGGTGTAAGAAGATATTTCAAACTGCCTTCAAGGCGGCTGAGCACATTATATAAGCGCGAGCCAAAGCCAGGGATCTGTTTAAGAACGTAGGCAAGGTAATCTTTCGGGGTGGTATAAGCGGGCTCAAGGCGCAAACGGTGCAGATACATCGACAGGGCACCGACATTAGGCGAAATCGACATCTCGTTATCATTAAGAATCACGACCACATCGTTCTTTTCATGCCCGGTAAAGTTGAGAGCTTCGAACGCCATTCCGGAAGTGAGAGCCCCATCGCCAATTACGGCAACCGTCTTGCCCCCGAGCTGAAACTGGTCTTTGGCAATGGCAAGCCCCTGGGCAGCCGAAATAGAGGTAGAGCTGTGACCGGTGTTGAAAATATCATGCCGGCTTTCGCACATTTTCGGAAACCCACTCAGCCCACCCAGGGTTCGGAGGGTCGGAAACTGCCCGGCACGACCGGTAACCAGCTTATGCGTGTAAGACTGATGGCCGACATCCCAGATGATCTGGTCATGAGGCGAATGAAAGACCCGGTGAATCGCCAGAGTCAGCTCAACTATACCAAGATTACTGGCAAGATGGCCGCCATTGCGTGAAACGACAGTTATTATCAGCTCGCGAATTTCATCGCTGAGGAGTTTTAACTCATCAACTGACAGGCTTTCCAGGTCTTTGGGTTCACGAATGCTATTTAAAATCATTATTGGGTGCTATTGCAACAAATTTTGGGCAGTATAGCACAAGCTCCCATTTATTTAAACATGCGAAAGCAGGCAAAGTTTTTTCAACCGGCTTTGTTGAGAGCGGCAAGAAGTTCTTCCAGGCAAACTTCATGCGCCCTGGCAGCACCTTCCAGTGTTTCGCCGGCCGCAACTGCACAGCCAATACAATGCATCCCGAACTGCTGCAGAATTTTGGCGGCATCCGGCTTCTGTCGAAGCAGATCAGCGATGGTCATCCGGGCATCAATTGTCATTTTCGGCTCCTGACTGGTCATTTTCGCCTGGCATTTTCTTCATCTTGTCGAGTTCGTGGTGCTGATCATGCAAAGCCTTATTTGACTCAAAAAGCAACACCCACACTGTCTGAAAAACAATCTTGATATCAAGAACTATACTGTAATTATCAAGATAAAAGTAATCATAGGTAACTTTATCAACCAGCCTGAGGTAATAGCGGGAGTTAACTGCAGCCAGACCTGTTACTCCAGGTTTTACTGAGAGCCTGCGACCCTGAAACTCGTAATAGTCTTTGACAAAGAAGGGGCGTTCCGGGCGGGGGCCAACAACAGACATTTCACCGGTCAGCACCAGAAAAAACTGTGGCAATTCATCGATACCGGTGCGGCGAAGAAATTTCCCAAGTTTTGAAATTCTCGGATCATCGGCCGTGGCAACAGTGGGGCCAACCTTGGCCTCAGAACCGACGCGCATTGAACGAAACTTGATCACATCAAATTCTTTGCCATAACGACCGACACGCTTCTGCTTATAAAAGACCGGGCCCGGCGAATCTAACCTGACGAGCAGAGCTGCAGTGACCATTACCGGCATTGATACCAGCAGCGCAAAGATTGAAAAACCGATATCGAATGATCTTTTTACAAAACGTTGCAACGCATCCATGGGTCTGGAAGCAATGGTGATGAGTGGGAAATCTTCGAGGCTCTGCAAACCCACAGTGCCCGCGGCCTTTCGCGGGTCTACCGAAATGCGCACCTTGAAATCATGCGGTTCTTCTTTGCGCTGATAGTAAATCTGCGCCCAGAAATTATCGAGATCGATAGACGGATTAGTCACGAACACCTCGTGTGCGTGCCTGAAAACAACCTCAGCAGCCAGTTCATCAACCTGATCAGCGGCCATGACGTGAACTATTCTAAATCTGACACCACCCCGCCGATGAAAATGCTTGATAATACGCCGGCCTTCAACATGGTCGCCAATAATAATGGCCCTGACAAGCCTCGGATGAGGCCTGAACAGACTTGAAACAATCGCGCGCAATAAAAAGGCCGAAACAATACTCAGCCCGGTGGCCAGAAGGAAAATAGGCCTGGGAAAAGTGTGAGCATAACTGGCAATGGTGCGCGAAAAGAAAGCGAGCAGATTGAAACCGACAAAAGAAGCCAGAAGCGAATTAGTAACATGCGAAAAAATATCGGAAGCAGAGCCCAGCTTACGGATATCAAAGATCCCGGAAAGAAGACCGAACCCCGTGTAAAGCCCCAGAAACACCCATCTGACCTGATAATACGAATTCAGATAGATATACATCTGTTGCTCAGAGCCAAGCCACAGAGAAAAAGTCAGCACAAAAATCTGATTTAGAAGCAGAGCATCAAAAACGAAAAGAGCCAGAGAAACCATGGTCTCTGCCCCCTGCGGCAATCTGAAGCCGCACATCTTCGTTTTTCTGTTCTTGGCACCAGGCATAGAAATTTATTTTATATTACCCAGTAATGTATACAGCCTGGCGATGTGAATTTTTTCCTGGCGGATCAATTCTTCAACAAGGCCGCGATTCGGGTCAGTCGGACCGAGAATGTTCGAGATTTCCTGGAAAAAAAGCACTGTGTCTTTTTCGAAACCAATAGCATGATAGATTGCCTGTTCGTCTGATTTGATTTCTCCGGCAATTTCCGCGTGTGAGTTAAGGTTTGGAAATACCCGCCCATCAAACATGGCGTTTAAATAGTTAAACATTTCAGGAGTATTATATTCGTCAGCGATTTCAAACTGTTTCTCTGACTGGCTGGCAGCAAGCTTCTCACGAATTTTCACAAAATTTTCAAGATGACTTTGCTCTTCACGCCCAAGATATTCAAAAACTTGTCTGATCTCGGGGTTTTCAGATTTTTCCATCATCAGGGCATAATATTCTTTACCATTTTTCTCAATTTGAATGGCCATTTCCATTAATTCGTCAGTATTAAAATTCACTTTGTTTCTCCTGTTGCAGGCAGTTATTTAAGCGAAAGTTCAATTTCGCGGGCTATTTCTTCGAGGTTCAGGATTCTTACGGCCGCTTCCTGTTCGAGGGCAGCACGCGGCATGCCGTAGACCACTGAAGAACTTCTATCCTGGGCTATGGTCAGGCCACCCATAAGTTTAATATTTTTCATACCTCTGACACCATCTTCGCCCATGCCTGTGAGAATGACCCCGATGCTTTTGTGGGCAAACTCTTTGGCAGCAGAGAAAAACAGAGTGTTGATACAGGGAGCGAAACGATCTTGTTCAATTGAATTCGGAGTAATGGCAAAACAACAGCGCCCATCGATGCTTCGACTCACGCGGGTCTGGTGATCGCCCGGGCAGATATAGGCAATTGAATTCTGCAAAGGCTCTCCATCGCAAGCTTCTTTAACCCTGATGCCACAGAGAAGATTCATTCTTGAGGCAAAAGCCGCGGTAAAAGCCTTGGGCATGTGCTGAGCAACGACGATTGGTGCCGGCAAAGCTGGGTCAATCATGCTAAGAATCTTCTGAACCGCTGGAGGCCCGCCCGTTGAAGCACCGATAAAAATTGCCCGGCTGATGATTTCATCGGTGCTGGCCAAAGGTTTTTTGGGCCCACGACGGGCTCCGGCAAAATCAAGTTTAACAGCTTTCGGCTGGCAGCCGGCGGCTGCATGAATTTTTTGCAACAAATCATCTTTGAGAGTGAGTATGGTGGCAGAAAGTGTCGAGCCCGGCTTGGGAACGTAATCAACAGCTCCGAGATCGAAGGCATCGAGGGTAACCTTGGCTCCTTCTTTAGTCAGCGAACTGACCATAAGCACCGGAGTCGGGCATAACCTCATGATTTCCTTGAGCGCTTGAAGACCATCCATGATTGGCATTTCCACGTCCATGGTGACGACATCAGGCCGCAGACGCGCTACCTTTTCGACAGCCTCACGACCATTCGCCGCCGAGCCGATAATCTCAAGGGAAGGATCACTGTTAATCATGCGTTCAATAGCGGTGCGCATGAATGCTGAATCATCAACGATCAAAACTCTAATTTTTTTATTTTCTGTCATTTGCTTTGCTTTAACAGTGGCTTACGGTAAGCGTAGCTGTTTTTATAATTTATGGTTTCGAAACCGATATCCAAAGGAGGTAGACATTCACTTTCACCGATAAAGACTACTCCCCCCGGGTTCAGATATTTGAAAAAATCTTCAAAAAGAAGACTCCGCAGATGCTCGTCAAAATAAATAAGAACATTTCTACAAAAGATGATATCGGACCCTGTCAGGCATTTCAAGCTTTGTAAATTTTTAAGGTTCAGCCGCTGAAATTCAATCATTTTGCGCAGTTCTTCGTTAACGACGCAATTACCGCTCTCGTCACACCTTCCGAGAGAAAAACCAAAAAATTCCTCAAATTCAGGCAACTTGTCACGTAAAGAACGTTTGCAAAATACGCCTTCTTTTGCCATTTGCAGATTTCGTGAGTTTATATCACCGGCGTTAATTGAAAATCTGGCTTCAGCGAACTGATTTTGAAATTTTCGCGCGACCATAGCGATAGAATAAGCTTCTTCGCCTCTTGAACAACCGGCGCTCCAGATTCTGAAGGGAAATTGAAAGCCCTGGCGATCGAAAAACTCTGGCAGAAGCACTTCGAGCATGTATTTGAACTGCCCGGGATTGCGGAAAAAAAAGCTTTCGCTGACGGTCAGATCAGCTATCAGGTCGTCCATGGCCAGTGGATTGTGGCTGAAGGATTCGAGAATACTTATATAATCATCAAGATTGCTGACCTTGAAGCGCGACATCTGGTCAGAAATCTTCTTTTCGACCTGGCGACTGGTAACCCGTTCGACAACAATGCCCGAATAATCGTGCACCAGTCTGCTGATATGATCGATTTTTCGTTTTTCTATGTATATCATGCTTTGTGGTAAGGCTCCCCAAACATGATGGAAACAGCGCGATAAAGCTGCTCGGCCATTACCAGCAGCGCAAGCTGGTGGTTCAGGGTCAATGGAGAAAGCGAAATAAACTCACCGGCGGCCGCTCTAACTCTTGGATCATGCCCGGCAGCTCCACCAAGACAAATGGTCATACGATTGACCCCTGAATTGATCTTCTGATCGAGCCAGCGGCAAAAGCCTTGAGTATCAGGACAACTGGCATGCTCATCGAGAGCTACGATACACTCTCTGCCGCTGATTCTCTTCAACAGTTCGTCTTCGCTGCGGCAGGCTATAATTTCAACCGGTAAACGACGGGCACAGCGTTCAAGATAAAGATCGACCAGCTTCTGATAGGGCTTATCGGCGATCTTTCCAAGCATGAGAATTTCGACCTTCATCAGCAGGCAACTTTAAGAAAAGGCTGATCGATGCGTTCATGCTTATCAAGCAATGTTTTTTTGAGATTTTCAGGGAGAACGGAACCTATCATCAGGCGCTCACCGGGTTGATCCTGGGAGGTTACACTTAAATGGGCAGTTCTGAATCTGGCACCTGAATTGGAAAAAAATGTTTCGAGAGCGTCAACCGCAAGCGCCGGGGTGTTTGATTCCTGACTGATATGCATCAGCACCAGGACCTCCGGGACCTTGTTCATGCGTGACAGTATGCCGCGAACGCCTTCATTGGGCAGATGGCCCATTGGGCTGCGAATACGGCGCTTTAACCAGGCCGGGTATGAACTGGTGCGCAGCATATCTTCATCATAGTTGCTTTCTACGCAGACCAGATCGGCATCCTTCATGTTTTCCAGGACTTCTGGAGTTACATGGCCAAGATCGGTTGCGAGTGCCATAATCTTGTTTGAACTTTCAAATCTGAGGCCAGCAGGTTCGGTAGCATCATGCGGCACCTTGAACGGCAGAAAACTGCAGCCCTCGAGTTCGTGACGACGGCCATAAACAATTTCGACATGATTCGGAACTTCAAGACCACGGGCATTTAGAGCGCACATGGTGCCCCTGGTGCAGTAAAGTGGCAATTCGCCGGCCCGGCTCAAGAGAACACGCAACCCCTTGATATGGTCATCATGTTCGTGCGTTATGAAGACCCCTGAAAGATCAGAGAAATCAAGATGCCGCTGGTCAAGGAAATCTTTGATACGTTTACAGGAAAGCCCTGCATCGAGAAGATAATAACGATTCGCAAGTTCAAGTAAAGCTGCATTGCCCTTGCTGCCTGAACCGATGAATGTGATACCTATCAACTGTTTTACCTGCTTATTTGATTATATTGTCGGCTCAATTATGCACTGTGCACAAAAAAAATGCCATAGTTTTTAGCGATTTTCTGGCAAAACTTCGCCACGAATTGATTTAAAAGCCCGTGGAATATAAGAAGCAACCTCACTGATAGACATCGAATCAGCCCCCAGTTCCGTTTTTGCAAGTTCAGCAGCCTCAGAAACAAGATAAACGCCGGCAATTGCGGCATGCAGCTCTGAAATACCGGTTGCAGCCAACCCGGCAATCAACCCGGCCAGCAGATCCCCTGCTCCACCTTTTGCCAGACCACTGTTTGGTCGACTGTTAACATAGACAACGCCCCTCTGATCAGCAATAATCGTAACTGCTGACTTTAACACCACCGTTACCTTTTTTTCACGGGCAAATCTTCGGGCAATCTCTACCTGATTTTCGGCAACCTCAGCAACGGTGGTCTGGCAAAGCCTCGCCATTTCGGCAAGGTGCGGAGTAATCAAAATTCGGGCCGGGGAACTGGCGAGAATATCACTGTCAGCAACCAGGTTCAATGCATCGGCATCGAGAACCGCTACGCCATTCCAGTGCTGCAGAAGATTCTCAAGGGCCATGGCTCTGCTGTCGCCACGCCCCCAGCCCGGCCCGGCGAGAACAGTTCTGAAACGGCCCGCAAGTTCAAGACATTTTTCGGTAGAGAGGTCAAACCCGCCGTCAGAAGATGGCAGAAAATTAAGAATTACTTCAGGAAGCACCTGACAGGAAATCTTTCCTTCAAGACAATCAGGAAGAGCAAGAGTCACAATGCCTGTTCCGGAGCGTAAAGCGCCATAAGAAGCCATTACGCCAGCGCCCTGATAATCATTCGATCCGGCAACAATCAGAATCTTGCCGGCATCTCCCTTGTGAATGCAATCATCGCGTTCCGGGACGATTGATGAAACAAGACCCGAAGTCACGAGGAAATGCGAAGAACCGGGACTGGCAGCTGAGACGGCCGGCAAACCAATGTCAGCAATCCATATTTCGCCGGCGGCCCGTTTGCCGGGAAGCACAAACAGCCCAACCTTGGGCACACCAAGAGTGACCGTGTAATTTGCAACCATGCATGGGTTTGAAACATGACCGGTTGTCGCGCAAAGGCCAGAGGGCAGATCAATAGCAATCTTAACCGCCCTGGTATCATTCATGGCTCTGACAATCTCTGCCGGAAACCCCTCGATGTCTCCTTTTACGCCAGTTCCATAAAGACAATCCACGAGACATTCCGAGAATTCCATGGCAATACGCAAACGGTCGATATCCTGGGGTTCTTTGAGAAGCACAGGATTTAAACCGGTTCTCAGCAAAATTTCACAGTTGGCGCGGGCCTCAGGGGTCATTTCGTCAGGAGTGGCTGTCACAAAAACGTGCACGGCAATGTCATTGTTAAAGAGGTGACGGGCAATCACCAGGCCGTCGCCGCCGTTATTGCCACGGCCACAGACAACGGTGAATCTTTTTCCCTTTAAACCGCCGAGAATTTTTTCAATGGTCAAAAGCGCCTTTATTCCGGCGTTTTCCATGAGAACCAGGGCTGAAATGCCAACCTTCTCGATTGCATGCTGGTCGGCCGCACGCATTTCCTCTGCGGTAAAAAGCCTCATATTGCCATCCTCCTGTCAGGGATGGCCAATTATAGCAGCATAGCCGCCGGATCGGCAAATTTTTAAAAGTTTGCGCCGAGCCCGACTATCAAAGGTCGGTAATCATAGAATGCATCATAGCTGCTGGGGCTGTGAATGGCAGCATCAACCCAGAAACCGCGATGTGAGCTGTATCTCCAGCCTGCCGAAACCACATCGCCGTTGTAATCAAGAAAATATTGACTGCGATAACCGCGTTCGCCGGGCTTTCGGCCGGGAAACTCAGCGCCAATAAGCAAACAAAGAGACTCAGGCTCTTTTTTGCCCTGATCGTAGCCGCCGAAGTTTGCCATACCGCTGCCGGGGTTGCCCCCAAAATTCCAGCCAACGCCAAAGCCGCCCAGAGAAAGATATAAGGTATGATAATTATTTGGATTAGTGTCGAAAACTCCACCAAAAGCGAGTTCAGAAAATTCACCCTCACCGATTGACGGAAGCCTGACCTTGAAATTGAGCGTTGGGTCAGGGTCAAGAGCGCTGTTGCGCGAATCTATGGCTTTTTGCAAGCCCAGTTCCAGGTCTCGAAAAGGAGAGAATGCAAATGCCATATGCGTCAGGTAGCCCTCATCACTGGTGCCTGGAACCTGATACAAACGATTATGAACTGCCAGTTCGACTTCTTTGGCGTTGACGGTTTTGTGCGAAGGGACCTGAATGAAACCCGATGGCCCCTGCACCGTTAAACCTGCGCTGAGAACGGAACTGAACAAAGTAAACCCTGCCAGCATGGCAGGGAAAAGATTTTTTGCAAAGAAACCGGGAACTTTAGATTTTTTCTGCATCAGGCTTAGGATGACCCATTTCGATTTCGGGGTTGTTTTCACAGGGCTTGCCGTCGGCGCAGAACTTTTTGTGGCAGTCCCAGAAGTTCTGACAGTATGTGCAGCAGTTGCGCATGGACATGTTACGTTCGCCGCGGTACCAGTTGATTTTGCAGTTCTGGTAGTATTGACAGCGCCAGCAGCAGTGCCAGCTGATTTTAAGAAAATTGCGGCGCTTGATTTCTTCAATGATAAGAGCCATCGACATCAGATTCTTTTCGACCTGGGTCGCTTTCATCAATTCATTGAATTCGTCAATTTCATCGTCAGTACCATAGAGGTTGACGATGAATATCTCTTCTGCAAATACCGGCAAATATTCCTTTGTCATATACAGCCAATTCCGGGGGTGGGGGTCAGACTCTGTAGTTATCGGCAAATTTTTGCATTCATAGGAGCTATTTTACTGATAGAATTCATTGTCGTCCAGCCATTGATTTTACACCTGAACCAGTGAAAATCAGAACCGATCTGGCATCGGCGAGAGGAAACGCCCCAAGAATATTATCAGAAGGTTTGAATGGTGTGGGTACAAAACTGTTGTTTTCGAGAAAAAACAAGGCCTCCCTGGTGGCCACCCAGAGAAAACCCGAAAAATTCATGGCCACTGGTTGATCAGAAATCACGCCTATAAATTCAAGTTTTTCATTTTTGAATTCGAATATCCGCCCGTCGCTCAGAGCTATATAAAGGTTATTGGCATTTCCGGGTTCGACCGCCACAACTTTTGCCAGGTCGATACTGCCCTTGAAGAATATCAGGTTCCATTGACGCTCAGACTCGTGCATCATTACGCCCTTGTCGACAACTACCAGGTGGCGGTCACCGATCTTCCAGACCGAATGAAAAACTCCCTTGAATTCGCCAGGAATACCAAAAAGATCGCGCAGCTCACCATAGGAAAAATTTTTTATCGAGCCGTCAGAAAAAAGAAGCAACATTGAATCATCAGAATCAGCAAACAGGTGTATCAGACCGGCTGTCTTCTCTGGCCCGGCCAACTGAATACCCCGACTGCCGTCAAGCTTGAATATTCCGGCCGCAGCACCCCACGCAAAACAGGATTGCGCGTTGCAGATCAGTGATGAAACACCCGATTCGGGTATGTCGGCAAGCTGTGACCAGTTCTGGCCATCGTAGTTCCAGACCCCGCGATTCTCGGTAGCAAGCAGATAAGATTCTTTAAAAAGGACGATATCAGAAAACACCGGTTTCTGCAGCATGGTTGGTAGAGCGACAAAAGGCTTGTCTACAGGAGAAAATGACTCAGTCGCCGCAATACTGCTGGTCAAAGGAAGTTTTCCATCGCTTTCAAGCAGCCCGAAATCTGGTAGTCGGCCATACTGCAGTCTGGCAGCCGGCAGCTGTGGAACCATCGGAAAAGACGGCGTGTAGGTGCCAATCTCTGGAATCGGGCCGAAAAGTCTGGCGTTTGCGTCACCCGGCGCAGGGGTAAAATAGAAAAGCATTATCGAATCTGCGTTCACTGCAGCAAGAAAATTCAAACCGATACACATAGCCTGACATGGAATGGCGGACAACCTTTCCATGCGTCCCTTGGCAAAACGATACACACCCTCATCAGATGCAATGAAAAGAATATCTCCGGAAACGACAAGGTCGTTTATATACCCTGGTTTTCCTGCTGAAAGTATGGTCCAGACCCAGTTGCGTGCATTGCGATAACCGGCGATAACCCCCTGGTCAGTGCCAATAAAAACGTTTCGATCTGTGGTAACCATACATCTCAGATGCCTTCCGGCAAGCACCTGCAGGTTAAGAGGTTCAAAGTTATCGGCTCGACCGGTCAGAATTCCATCTTCGTGCATCAGCCAGAGCTCATTGCCCTGACGACCAAAGTCTTTGATAGTGCGTTTCTGCGTGCCAAGAACAAATACGGCTGAATCAGGGCTGCCTCGCAGCATACCCCTGCCAACCGTGCCAATGAGCAGATTGTTGGTTCCAGAAACCGAGATTGCGTTGATAAGATTGGCAGGCAACTGGTTATCATGATAAAAAGGTTTTAAAATAGTATTTTCAAGAACATATATACCGGGAAACCCACCGATGAAAAGACGACTTTCGTCGACTTCCAGGTCTCTGACAAAAAAGTCATCCGGAAGATCGCGCGATAGAGTGGCCACACCAGAGACTGGATCAATAATGGAAAGGCCACCATCGCCGCCAACAAAAAGCCGATCATTAAACCAACGGGCACTTGTAACCACAGAATTGCCGCTAAAAGCCAGATCGCGCACCCGACTGACCTGACCGCTGAAAATACCCGGTTCAGAAAGCTTTCTTGGCAAAAAGGTGCGACCCGGATTCAGCATGACCAGCCCATAGAGAAAAAGACAAAAAATGGCAATAAAAAGCAGTTCGGGCGTCATCGCCCAGCAGCGGCTGCGCAAAAATTCTTCGCGACCCGAAAGACGTGCCAGTTCTTCGGTAACACCAACCAGAGTCTGCTTTTCATCGCTGCCGGCATCGATGCCGGCCAGCTCTGCTGCTTCAACCGCGGCAAACACCAGAGCCCGACGACGACGCAAGGTTTTGAGCTGAATCGAAAGCTTGCCGATTTCCCACCAGCGCACCGATTCATCAACGACCCAGAACATGGCATCGATGAAATGATGTATCCATTTTACGATGAGAGTCTGATTTGCAACCTTTGGCTGAACGTGCAAAGCCTCACCGCAATGGCGGCAAAATTCAACCATTGGAAAATTCATCTCCCGGCAATGCGGGCACTGAAAAGTTTTCTGTTCCATTCTGCTATTTTCAACCAACTCTGCAACTAAGTCAATTAAAGTGCGGCAATTTATTCAAACTCTGTCTGCCATGAATGCAGGATGCATTCACCAGCCAGGGGCCTGCCAAGGAAATCCCCGGCAATGGTCGCAAAGCTCTCGGGGCTGTCAGTCACAAAAAACTGTTCGCTGCCATGGCGGACATCGTTGTTGGCGATTCGTCTTGCCACAAGCATTTCTTTGACCTCGCGCGCGGTTTCGCAGGCAGAATCAACCAGCGCCACGCTGTCAGAAAAAAATTCAGCGATAAGAGGCTTCAATAGAGGGTAATGCGTACATGCAAGAATCAGAGAACTGATACCCATCTTCTTAAAGTCACCAAGATACATTTCAAGAGTCAGCCGGGCAATGTCTGAGTTCATGAGGTTTTCTTCGACAATCGGCACCAGCAGAGGGCAGGCGCGGGCAACAACCTTGATATTGCTGCGCAGACGGGTAACCCTTTCCTGATAAGCCCCAGAAAGAATAGTGCCCCGGGTGCCGATTACCCCCACTACGCCATTGCCGGCGACTTTTATGGCAGCACGCACTCCCGGGTCAATAACTCCGATTACGGGAAGCGATGTCGAGGTTTTGAGCTTGTTCAAAGCCAGTGCTGAAGCTGTGTTGCAGGCAACCACGATCATTTTTACGTTCTGCAGCTCAAGAAAATGAGCAATTTCGGATGAAAACTTCTGAATGACCTGCACTGACTTGCCACCATATGGAACCCTGGCCGTATCGCCGAAGTAAATCAGGTTCTCAGACGGAAGAAGATCGCGAATCTCTTTAAAAACCGTCAGGCCGCCAACACCAGAATCAAAAATACCGATGGGTCGATTATCCATATCAATTGGTTTCTTTCACACCTGTTTTTATATGGCCTTCAATAATACCTTTGCGCAAATCGTTAAGTTGTTTAACCAGATTTTCACCCACAACTTTAAAGCTTAACTGAAAATCGGTCAACCCGATGCCGTTATCGGCCAGACCGTAAGAACGCTTGATCGAATCAGGCTGCCGACCCTCACATATGCCTGCAACAATGTTTTCAACCACCAGGTCGACTCTTTTGAGCATACTGGTTAGAACCAGGCCGGGAGCGAGCGAATCCTGGTTCATATCGACCCCGATTACATAAGAGCGGGTTTTGACAGCTGAAGAAATTGCTCCGAGCCCGGAAGCCCCGGCTGCCGGAAATATTACGTCACAACCGCTTCTATACATATTATCGGCAATGGCACCCGCCTCCTGGGGCTTATTGAAGCCCGAAAAGTCTTCTGCCACATATTCTTCAACCACCTCGGTATTACTGGCTGCATCAGTTGCGCCCTGGCGATACCCCACCGCAAAGCGCTCGATAACCGGAATTTTAACGCCACCAATAAAGCCGATACGAGAGGTTTTGCTCATTTTCGCCGCCAGATATCCGCAGAGGTAAGCACCTTCGTCTTCTCTGAAAGACACCCCGCGAATATTGTTTTCGCTGAGATCAGAGTCTATGACGTAAAAATTCAGATCAGGGCTCTCACTGGCAATCTTACGAATGGTATCAAGAAAGGCCACGCCGACAGCAATAATGCCATCGAATTTCTGCCCGGCAAAAAAGCGCAGCGAAGCCTCCGGGTCCTGCATGGTCGAGGGTTCGATAATAATTGACTCAATATTGTATTTCTTTTCTGCCTCTTTGAGCCCATCGAAGGCAAAATCGTTGAAACCCTTGTCGTTAAGCCCACGGGGGGTAATCATCAGACCAATGCGCACCTGAACAGGCTCTTTTTCGGGTGCCTGACGAGCGCAACAACCTGGCAAAAGCAGAATTGCGGCAAAAAATGAAATTAGAACTCCAGTGCAGAAAACTGATTGCGTGCAAAAAGACGATTTTCGCGACATTCTTTGGCCTCCCGATCGTATTCATCAGCTAATTCAGGGCCCACCCTCGACAGATAAGCCTGCCTGATAGCTTCCTGCGGGCTTTCGAAACTTGCCTTAACCTGCCCTGAAAGCCTGGAAAGGCGCTCCCTGAGAAATTTAAGACTCTTCTTGATTGTATACTGGCATGGGGCCTGCAGATCCTGCCATGGCGTATGCTGTTTGGGGACAAAAATAGAAAAAGCGGTTGAAATTGATGCACCACCCGGCACAACCTTACTGACCCGCTCGATAAATTCGACGGTTGCCTCGGCATCTGAGTCTTCTTCGCCGGGCAGACAGGCCACAAAATACATTTTCACATGCTCGAACCCCTGAGAGAACAGGTGTTGCAAACTTTCGATAAACCTGCCCTCATCGAGGGGTTTGTGCATTTCTTTGCGCAGGCGTTCACTCCCAGTCTCAGGAGCGATTGTCAAGCCCGTTATCCCTGATTTTCTCAGGGCATCGATTATCGGGTCAGTTAGTTTTTCCCATTTAACAGATGAATTGCGAATTCTTACCCCACGTTGGGCAAGCATGGCAAAAATCTCTTCGACCTGAGGGTGATCAAACAGAGAAGGAGCGACAAGGCCAAGGTCTTTGCAGGCCGGGTGTTCGTCAAGCCAGTTACTTATAACCCCGGCTCTGACATGTCTGACCGGTGAATAAATGGCCCGGGCCAGGCAGAAAGAACAATTGCGCGGGCAACCACGCATCACTTCAATTATGTGAGCCCCGCCGAAAGCGTTATGCTCAGATACAATATGTGACCATGCGGGCTGGCTGTTTACATCGTGAGTCCCGCACAGGGCCGGAATCTCAGATGTTACCGAAGGCACCCAGACACCGGGTAACCCTGAAAGAACTGCCGCATCAAAACCGTCGCGGTGCAACTGCTGCAGAATTGGAACCACTGTGGACTCCGCTTCTCCGGGAACGAGCACATCAAAAATCCTTGATAAAGCAGGAGCATTTGAGGCAACCGCTGCGCCGCCGGCAATAAGCAACGGATGGTGACGATTTCGCTCGCCAGAAAGAACTGGCAAACCCAGGGCCGAAAAAAGCCCGGGAATTTTATCAAAATCACCTTCATAGCTGAACGAAAACATCAACACAGCAAAATCACCGAGCGGCCGACCCGTTTCAAAAGAATAAAATGGCGGCGAAAGTGGTGACTCGGCTTCCAGAGCAGGAAAAAATCTCTCAACTCCGG
This sequence comes from Candidatus Rifleibacteriota bacterium, assembly GCA_028691595.1. GTDB lineage: Bacteria > Muiribacteriota > Ozemobacteria > Ozemobacterales > Ozemobacteraceae > Rifleibacterium. The sequence continues at coordinate 20,409 of JAQUZA010000001.1, read as the reverse complement.
TGCCGGGAACTGATGATGCGAGACGGTGAACTGTCATAAAGCCCAGGTTGCTCATCCCGAGACTGTAAAGATTCGGGTAGACAACAGCTAGGCTCAATCTGCCGGCAAAACTGCTTTCGAGATAACGTATCTCTGATTGCTTCAGGGTGCTGGCGACCGATTCGTAATTATGGCGATGTTTAAGACCCAAAAAAATTCTCTTGTCGTTTAAAAGTTATGAACCAGGGGCAGGCATGCCTGCCCCTGGTTCATGGTTAAACAGGGTTTAAGTCAGGTTCAGACGTTTCTGCGTTTTCTCAGGAAGGTTGGAATTTCACGTTCATCAACACTGCTGTAGCTCGGAGGAGCATTAACAACCTGCTGCTGAGGAATGTGAGTTTCGGCAACCGGGCGAACAGTGCGCAGATCGTCAAGAATGCGCTTCTTGGAATCGATGCCGCCCTTGGCTTCTTCGCCAAAACCGGTAGCGATAACAGTAATTCTGATGGCACCACCCATGGCTTCATTTACGGCATGACCATAAATGATGTTGGCTTCATTGTCAACGACTTCCTGGACGATGGTGCAGGCATTGTTTACTTCATGAATACCAAGATCAGGGCCGGCGGTGATGTTCATGAGAACACCCTTGGCACCCTGAATTGAAGACTCGAGCAGCGGGCTGGAAATTGCCATCTGAGCGGCAGTAACAGCGCGGTTTTCGCCTTCGGCAGTACCAATACCCATAAGGGCTGAGCCTGCCTGGCTCATAATTGTCTTAACATCGGCAAAGTCAGTGTTAATAAGCCCGGGAACAACGATCAGGTCAGAGATACCCTGAACACCCTGACGCAGGATGTCATCGGCATAACCAAAGGCTTCGAGCATGGTAACGTTTTCTTTTGAGATCTGGAGCAGTTTGTCGTTCGGAATAACAATAATCGCGTCAACGCGATCTTTGAGATTCTTGATGCCAAGCTCAGCTGCATTTGAGCGCTTGCGCCCTTCAAATGTGAATGGCTTGGTAACAACGGCGACGGTCAGAGCACCCACTTCACGAGCAACATCAGCAACTACTGGGGCGGCTCCCGTTCCGGTGCCACCACCCATGCCGGCGGTGATGAAAACCATGTCGGCACCTTCGAGGACTTCAGCAATAGCTTCCCTGTCGTCTTCGGCGGCCTTTTTGCCAACTTCATAATTGGCACCGGCACCAAGACCTTTGGTGAGCTTGTCGCCCAGCTGAATCTTGATTTTGGCATTTGAGTGGGTCAATGCCTGTGCATCTGTGTTGGCTGTAATGAACTCAACGCCCGCAAGACCGGCTTCGATCATACGATTTACGGCATTAGAACCACCGCCACCCACGCCAATTACCTTAATTTCAGCATTGTCCAATGCTGCCTGGTTAAAATCAAACACCATGCTCGCCTCCTGTTATTTCTGCTCTGCCTTCGGCAAAATCTAATTTTGTCTATCTCTTAGGGCTCTTCAATCTGTAAAGAATTTTCTGAAGATTGATTGAATTCTGCTTATTATACCATTTAGTGCACCGGTTTCTCTAGTGGGTGCACGATAATTTTGTGCGCCGTATCTAATCAGGCCAAGGGCGGTTGAATACTGTGGTTTGCGAACTTGTTCCCGCAGCCCGACCACGTCAACAGGAGCACCGCGACGCACCGGAAGACCAAGAATTTCTTCGGCGAGTTCAATGCACCCGGTCATAAGAGAACTGCCACCTGTTAATACAACGCCGGCGGGTATAACGTCAAGAGAAACGTGTTTTTCTATCTGACTCTTGACTTCGTAAAATATTTCTTCCATGCGCGGCTCGATAATCTCAGCAAGAAATAGCTGTCGATACTGTTTGGTGCGCTCACCACCAGCCACCGGCACATCGATCACCATGTGCTCATCTGCCAGATCTGAACGGGCCACCCCGGCACTGATCTTGAGTTCTTCGGCGGCCTGGGTCGAAGTTTTCAGCCCCACAGCCAGATCGTTGGTGACCAGACGACCGCCAACATCGATACTGTATGAGTGAACGACGTGCCCGTTCTGAAAGATGATCAGATCGGTGGTGCCACCGCCGATATCAACCAGAACCACACCCAGTTTTCTTTCGTCTTCTGAGAGAACGGCCATGCTTGAGGCATACTGCTGCAGAACGACATCTTCAACCTTCAATTTGGCCATCTCGCAGCATTTCATAATATTCTGCATCGCGGTTACGGCACCGGTAACGATGTGCACCTGAGCTTCAAGTCTACCACCCACCATGCCAAGGGGGTTACTGATATCTTTCTGCTCGTCGACAACGAATTCACGTGGAAGTATGTGTATGATATCCTGGTGCGGGGGGATCGAAATGGCAGTCTTGGCATTTTCGACGGCACGGTCGATATCTTCAGATGTTATCTCCTGGTTATTGCCCTTGATAGCAACGATACCCTGACTGTTCATAGAACAGATGTGGGCACCGGCAATACCAACATACACATTGTCAATAACGACATCAGCAGACTTTTCTGCTTCTTCTACGGCATCTATAATGGCCTGGGTGGTGCGTTCAATATCAACGATAGCACCCTTTTTAACGCCATCTCCAGAGGATGAGCTTCCAATGCCGAGCACATTGATGGTGCGCCCGTTCTGGAGCTCACCAATCACTGCACAGACTTTGGTAGTGCCAATATCAAGGCCGATAATCAAATCATCCACCTGCAACCGGACCCCTGTTTCCCTGGGTAGCACCCGTGCCTTTTTTAGGGCGAACAACTATTTGACTGGGTGCCCTCATATCGAGGTAGAATGGTTCTACATTATTCTTTCTCAGGTTGTCAAGGAGTGCACGCAAAAAATCATAACGATTTTTAAAATCCTCGACACTCCGCGGGAAGACTTTCTCCCCTGTAACAAGCACCAGATAAGGGTTTTGCACACTCGAAAAATTAATTTCCGAAATATCCGGGAGTATACGGTCACCCAGAGATTTTACCCAGTTTCTGGCAATATAATAATCATCGTTGCTGACAAGGGAATCTCCCGCCCGCATTGTCTGAAGTTTCAGCCCGGTTACAACCGGAAGATTTTTTTCTCCCATGCCTTCAGTGCTTATAATCACCCCGTCATCGGCGATTTCATAAAAAGCGATACCTACTTTGGCATACAACGCCGGCAGTCTCTCAACGATAGCCAACTTTAAGGTATAAAGCCCCTCAAGATTAACTGAAACATCTTTTATCAGAGGTTCATTGATGAGACTGTTACGAATTGCCTCACGGTCGAGAGAGAACAGCTTGAGGCCCGGTGCCAGACCGGCGGTTTTAAGCAGGTATTCTCTGCTCAGGGTGACGTTGCCTGAAACCTCGAGGGTTTTAATCTCAAAATATGAAGTATTGAAAAACAGATGCCGCAACTGGGTTATTGCCAGGTAACAAAGACTGATGATCAGAAGCACAAAGGCAATGGTGCGTAAAGGCTTGATCAGACGCGAAAAACTCGTTAACCTTGAACGATATCGTTTCTGACGAAGTTTGTTGCGTGCTTCTTCCGGGAGCTGCTGTTGAAGGGGCTGTCGGTACGCACGGTTCGATCTGCTGAATTCTTCAGGCAAAATTCCAACCTCAAAAAAGGATTCGGTATTCTACCACCGGCATTTTTTTAGTACAAGCTTAATTCAAAGTTTCGTTGAAATGCTTTCAAGACCCAGAACTTGACTGATCTGAGTAAAAATACGTTGTTCAACGTCTGCTGGTCGGCTGCCGGCCATAGCTTCGGCCATCTGCTTCAGAGTGCCCACGTCATTCAGCCTCGTCAAAGCTTCAGCAAGAGTCTGGCCGTTTAGATCACGATCGAGCAGTAATTTTGCCGCTCCAAGCTTTTCTAGAGCCCGGGCATTCTTTTCCTGGTGATTATCTGTGGCAAAGGGAAACGGCACCAGCAATGCCGGTTTTCGACAAACGGCAATCTCTGACAGAATGGTTGCCCCGGCTCTCGAAACCAGCAGATCGGCAACATCAAACGCTTCACGCATCTCATGCAGATAGGGCAGCAGGGTGTAATTTTCGGGGGCGTTCGTTATGGCAGACTTGACCATCTCGTAATCTCTCTCGCCACTGATATGAATGAGCCTGACCCCAGGATTTGCGGGTAACCAGTTTTGCACTAGATCTATACAGGCCCGGTTCAATGAAAGTGCACCCCGTGACCCTCCGACAGCGAGCACAACAAACTCATTCTCTTTTCGCTTGAAGCGACCTTCAGCTACAGCCGAAGAAAGAAAGGCGGAGCGCACGGGATTTCCGGTTAAAACCACGCGCCGGCCATCTTCAACAGCTGCAGAAGCGTAAGTCAAAAGCACTCTGGCAGCCGATGAGGCAAAAAGACGATTGGTAACCCCCATCGCAGCGTTCTGTTCATGAATGACAGCCCGAATGCCCTGCATTCTTGCAGCCGCAAGCACCGGAAACGCCACAAAACCGCCCGTAGCAACCACAAGATCTGGTCTAAAATTACGCAAATGCCTCCAGGCATCGTAGATCCCTGCAAGATTGCGAAATGGAAAAGTCAGCCAGTCAGAACTAAGGGTTCGTGGCATCCCCTGAGCCCTGACTCCCATAAATCGAATGTTTTGCTCCCGGCTGACGATTTTGTCTTCCATGCCACCGGTTACCCCAACGTAACCGCTGTCAAAAGAAAGGTGCCGGGCAAGAATCTCTCTGATAGCAAGAGCCGGATAAATGTGCCCACCCGTGCCGCCGCCGCTGAAAATAATTTTCATTGTTACCTTCTCCGCGAAATGGACACCGAAGGTTCGGTGAACTGCCCTGAAAACAGGGGAGTCTTATGGTCTTCAAACGCATTTCGGCCCGAGCCATATCTGGAAATATTAAGAAGAATACCAATACCTATGGCCAGAAAAACCAGACTCGAACCGCCATAACTGACAAAGGGCAGTGTAATACCAGTCGTCGGCATCAGACTCAAAACAACGCCAATATTAACGAGAACCTGCAGACCGATAATGGCTGTAATTCCAGAAGCCAGCAGAAAACCAAAGTTATCTGGAGCGCGGGTGGCAATATAAAGACCACGCCACAGCAGTGCCAGAAACATAAATAACACGAGAACTCCGCCAACCAGGCCAAGTTCTTCGCAGATTATGGCAAAAATAAAATCTGTATGGCGCTCTGGAAGGATGAAAAATTTCTGTCGGCTTTGCCCAAGCCCAAGACCCCAGAACCCGCCCGACCCTATGGCAACCAGCGATTGAATAATATGATAGCCACTGGTGCGAGCGTTTTCCCATGGGTCTATAAATGCCCAGAAGCGCCGCATTCGGTAGCCGGCCTGAAAAATCAGCGCCACAATCAACACCACCCCACCCGCAGCCAGAGCACCTAGGTTCGCCAGTGAGCCGTTGCCGAGAAAATATAACGTGAGATATGTTCCACCTATCAATGCTGCGGTAGAGAGGTTAGGCTCTTTATAAATCAGAATAAACAGAATGCCTGAGACAATCATGTCTGGCAACATACCGTGCATAAAGCTCTTGATTCGATCCTGGCGCAACGAAATAGAATGGGCCATGTAAATCACAAAACAGAGTTTGGCAAATTCTGAAGGCTGAAAACCCACACCGCCAAATCTGATCCAGCGCTTTGCACCACCAATGTCGCGAGCCACGCCCGGAACCAGAACAAGAATCAACAAAAAAATCGCCAGACCAAGCAAAGGCACAGCAAACTTTTCTAGCTTCTGATAGGGCACATGTGAAACTCCGACCATGGCCAGAAGCCCAACAATAACCCACATAAGCTGGCGTTTGAAATAGTAAAAACCATCCGACATCGTGGCCAGAGAAGTCACAGAACTGGCAGAATAAACCATGATAAGACCGATCAACATCAATCCAACCACGAAAAACAGCAGCAGATGGTCAAAATGTCTGGGAGTGTTCATTTTTCTTTCAGCGCTCTTACCAGTTCCTTGAATCTTTCGCCCCTGACTTCAAAATTGGGGAAAAGGTCATAACTGCTGCAGGCGGGCGAAAGTAGAACAGTATCGCCACTTTGTGCCCACTCATAGGCAATTTCGACGGCCTGCTCAAAAGAGGTGGCAGATTTAAGCGGAACCAGACCTTCAAGAGCGGAACGGAACCTGGCCTTTGCTTCACCATAAAGAACAACGCCACGACTGTGAGTGCGAATCGCGTCGACCCACTCAGAAAGGTCTGTGCCCTTGTCACGACCACCGGCAATCAGAATCATCGGCGGTCGGCAGGCTCTGAGGGCTGTAATCGACGCTGCACAATTCGTGCCTTTTGAATCGTTGATAAAAGTTACGCCGCTGACTTGTGCAACCCATTCAAGGCGGTGCTCAACGCCAGGAAACTCTTTAACCACATCTTCAAGTCTGCCGGCTTCAACTCCGGCAAGAATGGCGGTAAGGGCCGCACACATGACATTCTCGAGATTATGTCTGCCAATCAGTCTGACTGAAGAAACCGGAAAAATTTTCTGCCGGCACCCGGATTCGTCAGTAAATACAAGATGCTCATCATCGATGGTAACACTTGGAACCAGCCCCTCACAGTTCCAGCCAAACCAGGCAGTTCGACAGGCAACCTGCCCCGCCATTTCCCGCATACTCTGCTGATCTGCGTTGAGCACCAGGCACTGCCCGGTTTTCATATTAAGGGCAATACGTTTTTTGGCATCGATATAAGCCTGGTAACTGGCGTAACGGTCGAGATGATTCTCGAAAAAATTGGTAATTACCGCAATATCCGGGGTAAAAGCCGAAATCGTCTCAAGCTGAAAACTGCTTACTTCAAGAACCTGCAACGAATTGTCGGTGGTTTTTGAGGCAAATTCCATCATTGGAATCCCGATGTTACCACCGAGAAAAACTTCTGAAAACTGCTGACGGCAGAAAAGCGACAATAGAGTCGTGGTCGTCGTCTTGCCATTGCTGCCGGTTATCACCAGGCGGCGGCCCTTAGACAGACGATAAGCAACCTCGATCTCGGAATAAACCGGAATATTTCTGCTGGCCGCCTCTACAAGCACCGGTATATCGGTTCTTACCCCGGGACTCAAAACGATAAAATCGGCTGCAAGCACACGCTCCGTATGCCCTCCGGCTTCGAATTCAATTTTGCCATCAAGCCCCTCGCGGGCGAGACTTTGCCTGAGTTTCTCTTCGGCCTGAATATCGGAAACAAAAACGCGTGCACCACTTTCAACAAGACTTCTGGCGGCTGCCAGACCACTTTTGGCCGCGCCGATAATACTTATGGCCTTTCCCGCAACGTTCATTGTCTGCCTCATGTGTGTATAGATTTCCCGGAAATAATAGCACAGTGTGCACTAAACAACAATTCTCTGTTTGATTTTTCGTGGTGTCGTCTTTTGTTCTTCCGCGATCCTGACCAGCTCGTCAAACTCCGGCTCATTACGCTCCACACCATCGTTACCAATTATCTGTTTTGCAGCCAGCTGGCCAAAATGGCTGTCGACAACCGTTTTGTGCCGTTCAAGAACCGTCCGCTCGACCCGGGCATGGCGAATACCGATAGTTGGCAGCAGGTCAAAGATCAGCAACTCGATTTCACAAGCCTTGTCAGGAGATGTCATCACCTGCAACTGGTGCCCCGGCCGACCCTTTTTCATCTGAACCGGCAATATGCATACGTCGAGGGCTCCGGCCCGCATCAATTCAGACATGGCATGCCCCAGTTCTTCGCCAGTGGCATTGTCGATGTTAGTGGTCAACATTGTCACCTGATCAGCTTTTTTTTTTAATGTTTCAGGCTCAACCAGAAAGGCCCTGAGAAAATTTGCCCGGCCAATACGGTGGCTGCCATGACCATGACCGACTTTGCCCAGCAAAAGTCTACCATCGGAATGTCTGGCACCGGTGCCCCTGAGAATTGCCGCACCGGTCGGCGTAGTAAGCTCAAATTTAACATCCTCGTCAAAAATTACCTGGTAACCACGCAGTAACAGAGCAGTTGCCGGAGCCGGAACCGGCATAATACCATGTGCACACTTAACCAGACCGGAACCCAGATGAACCGTCGATACAAGCACTTCATTAACTTCGAGATCGTCAAGACAGATCGCTGCTCCGACAATGTCAGCGATGCTGTCGCGGGCACCAACTTCATGAAAATGAACCTCGTCAACGGTCTTGCCATGAATACTGGCCTCTGCTTCAGCAAGAGCTGCAAAACAATCAATCGCAATACGCTTTGCCCTTTGTGAAATGGCTGATTTTTCAATCATCGCGCAGATATCTTTAAGCCCACGATGCGGAGCATGGCCGTGATCGTGGTCGTGATCGTGATCGTGATCGTGATCGTGATGGTGACCGTGGTCTTGATCGTGATCGTGGTCGTGATCGTGGTCGTGATCGTGGTCGTGATCGTGGTCGTGATTTTCAGCCTTGTCGGCCTTTTTCGCGCTGCCATTGTGGCAATGACTGTGCTCAAATTCGTCATGACCAGCATAATGCCTGCCGTGACGCTCAGCATGATCGTGCGGTTCACCCATTACGTGGGGGTGCCCGATTTCAGATTGCGGCTCATGCCCGGCATGCAGAGTTTCATCATCGACGGTATTAAAATATATCCCTCTGATACCGTCAACAAGGCGCTCTTCTATTACCAGATCGATCTCGCCTTCGGCAAAATCAAGCGATTTAAGACCATCGATCAGCTTGCGACGGCTGGCACCCAGGTCGAGAAGAGATGCAACCACCATGTTGCCCGCAATGCCACTGAAGCAGTCCCAGTATAATGTTTTCATCTGGATTTTCCCTTCAAAATTCTAACGGCTGCAGCTGCAGCACCGAAACCATTGTCAATATTTACCACCGTCACTCCTGCAGAACATGAATTAAGCATGCCGAGCAACGCAGCAAGCCCGTTAAAACTTGCCCCATAACCGACTGAAGTTGGAACTGCAATTACCGGGCAGGGAGTCAGGCCACCTACGACGCTCGGAAGCGCCCCTTCCATACCGGCCACCACAATTATTGCATCGGCAGACCTGAATTGTTCAACCCGGTTCAAAAGCCTATGCAGACCGGCCACTCCCACATCAAAAATCCGCTCAACGGCAAATCCCATAAATTCGAGAGTCAACGCAGCTTCTTCTGCAACCGGAATATCTGAAGTGCCGGCGGCCAGAATTGCAACCCGGCCCCATGGACAAAGAACAATGTCAGAAACAGCCCAGGCCAGCCCACAACTGTAATTAATATTTACCTGAGGACACTTCTTTTCGAGTAACTGAAGGGCTTTTTCGCTGCATCTGGTTGCCAGGGCCTTTCCGGTCGTTTCAAACAGCTTTATAAAAATTTCACAAATCTGTTCAGGGTTTTTGCCGGCCCCGAAAATAGCTTCAGGAAACCCCGCCCTGGCCTCCCGACCGGTATCCAGAACAGCATCACTGGTCAGCGCTTCCTCGCCCTGCAAAGGCTCACCGCTGCTCTCTGAGCTGTTCCGGCTGCGGTCCATCAGACACCTGGCAGCTTCACCGGCGCCGATCAGACCATTTTTGTAATCTTCAAGAATTCTTACTGTGTTCAAATCTACGGTTTCCATCTGTTATTCCTGTCTGCTAGCTGTTATCTGGTGTTGCCAAAACCGTGGCAGCTGCATTTTCACCGGCAGCTGACAACCTGAAAACCTGCAAATCCGACCGCCGGTGCCCGATAAAAAATACCATGGTTCCTAGAATTACCGCAAACCACAGGGTAAGGGCCCGAATGAGAAAAGTGGCCGAAACTGCCACTGCATCAGGAATTGAGGCATAGACAAAAAACATACCCATGGTGCCCTCTGTTACCAGCAAACCACCCGGAAAAAATGATAAAGCTCCGGCAATGGAAGCAAACGAGTGTGCAAAAACAGCTATAGCCAGCAGATTTTCGCTGTCCAGGCCCATTGCTCGGAAAATAAGATAGAGGGCTACGCCTTCCCCCGCCCAGGAAACAGCACTCAATGGAACCGTAACCAGCAAAGATTTAAGGGTCAACAGAGTTCTGGTTCCGGATTCAATTGTTCTGACAGTGTTTCTAAAGCGACTCAGGCTTGTGTGAAGGGCAAGCGCCCGATCGACAAATTTCCAGAAACCGCTCCGGGTAATAATCACAATACCACTACCTATGATCAGCGAAGTAATCAGCAGGGTATTGCCACCAAAAGCGAATTGAGAGAAGCCTAAAGCGCACAGAATCAGAAGACCGGCCAGATCCGTCAGGCGCTCAGCCATAACCACCGGCGCGGTTGCAGCCACCGGTATATCAAGTCTGGCCTTGAGCAGAAGAGATTTAACCAGTTCGCCAAGCTTGGCAGGGCTCAAAACCATAGTAAAAGCCGAGAAAAAGACCCACAGATTGAGCCGGAGAGGAACTGAAATATGCAAAATCCTCAGGAAATAATTCCATTTCGCAAATCTCAGAACATAATTAAACAAAACCGAAAGGATAACAAAGACAAGCCAGGCTGGAGAAATAGAGCCAATCAGCGCTATAACCCGGCGATAATCAGAAAAAATCGCAGCGGCAGTTATAAAGAGAACTGCAGCCAGGGCCAGCCAGATTCCAAGCCTAAATATAATCGAAAACAGGGAAATTTCTTTTTTCACCCGCTCATTTTTTCATAACCGGCCGCTAAATTCAAACGGAAAAAAATTGAGCCGGCGGCAAAGTTTGCAACCGGCTCAATTAATCAACGACAACAATATCAGCGCGTATTGTAATAATCGCGCATTGCTTTCTCAGTAAGGCGATCCAGAGTCTCCTGATCGCGTTCTTCTAAATCAAGAACTCTAAATGGATCAATTCTGGTTATGCCAGTTTTAGGAGCAACCACCTGGAGACCATTTTGTATGCCTCCTGAGAGCTCACTCTCAACGGTCGAAATCGTCTTGCTGGTTAACGTCTTTTTAAGAAAATCGACAATTTTGTTGGCATCGGGTGCTGCGCCATCGTCATATCTGGCCTTTTCAAGACCGGAAGCGAGAATCTCGGCTTTGGTCACCCCGTTCCAGCCGCCAAATGTGTTGAGAGTCTTACTGTTGGCATCATCTATGATTCCGCCAAGCTGGCTGTCAATCTGCTTTTCAGTGTATCCTTCAGACCGGAGCTGGTTGACGCGCATGTTGACATATTCATTTCTGAATGAGGTCGGCTTTACCATTGCTGAAGCATTATAAGCACGTCTGACAACATTGTCGATTTCGGCCTGCTTAAGCTCAGCCGGGCTGCCTCCTTTTAGGCGATCAGTCCAGAAGGCTCCCTCGCCACCTTTGTATTCGGTGCGCATGACTTCATTGCCGTTTTCATCGACAACCACAACATAATGTTTGCCGTCATTACCTTTTTCGACCTTGCCGAGGAGTTCCTGGGTCTGCCGTCGAGCTTTTTCTTCCATGCTGGCCAGCTTGAGGGCATTAGCTTTGGCAGCATCATCATAACCTTTGGCTACTTCAGTTTCTGCCTTCTGGCGAAGTTCCTGGGTAGAGAGGCCTTCATTTTCTGCCTTTTTACCAAGTTCTTTCATCTTGAAGTCGACATAGCTTTCGCGGCCAAGAGCCCGGGCCAGCTCTGACTGCCGTGAATATTCAATTTCCTGAGACACTTTGTTTTCTATGTCTTTTAATAACAGCTTGTTACCTGAGGAGCTCTGAGCATCGCTTGCAACAGCTTTTGCCGCCTGATATTCTGTGCGGAGGTTGTTAACCTCTCTGGCATACTGTTTCAGAGCCTGTGAATATTCTTTTCTGGTGGCGTAATCAGTTGGCTGTGGGCGGTCAGACTTGCGGATTTCGAGTTTCTGGCGAACTTCATTGGCCTTTTGCCAGTCAGGGTCCTGTTCTTCGTAGGCCTGCTGGATCTTCTGGCGTTTCTGGGACGGGAGATCCCAGAGTCTTGTTTTGGCAAGGGAAGTTCCCACTACTGCCGTCTGCATCGCTGCGTTAGAGAGCATGGCTGATTTTCCGGCTTCTGAAAGCTTGATGCTCTTATATGAATTTTCAAGGTCAGCTATCTTGCCCTCATAATAGTTCCAGGCTGCGGAATTTTTTTCATATTTAGCCTGCAGCTGACGGTTGTATTCTATCTGGTTCAAAATTTCTCTTTTATCAACAGCAGCGCTGGCAGCACCGGTTGCAAAAGCGAAGGGGTTACTTATTACGGCATTAGAAATAAGATTAGACTTTGAAGTGCTGCCGAACAACTTGCTGGAAGCTATCTTGGCCCAACTGCTTTCGGCACCGAGGCGACCGGCGATGCCGCCAAGAACGCCTGAAATACCGGCAGAAACAAGCGCCTTGTTTTCGTCTTTTCTGAAGTTATCAAAGGTATATTTTTCTTTTGTAATGGTATCAAGCTCTTTGATTGCAGCGACCAGCTCATTCTGTTGCTCAACGGTTGGATTCTCAATTGCTGAAAGGGTCTGAATTTTCGCCTTCAACTCTTTTTCGCGCTCATCGTAATTGTAATAATGATCGTACCAGAGGTTGGTTACTGTTCCCTTGGCGACATTCGACACAGTGCTGCCAAGAAAGCTGATAGCACCAGCCTTTGCGGCCGTAGAAACAATGGTCTTAACGGTAAGAGGCCCTACAGATTGAACCAGACCACCCGTAAGCATATTAAAAGGGGCAAGAGCTCCGCTGATCGCCGCCTGAATGCTGACCTCGCGCAGAATCTTGTCCATGCCCTTCTTCTCGTCCTGGCCACGGAAAGAATTTTTGCGAAGCTCATAGGCCAGAGTCATTGCGCCGGCAGCGGTTGCACCAACAGCAACGGCACCAATTACAACCCAGGCGAGCGGGCAGACCACTGCTGCCGAAAACGCCATAACCGCAAGGGTCGGCAACAAAGCTTTGCCGATCGACCAGGCGATTTCTTCAGCCTTGCTCATCTCTTTCTTTTTAACAGCATCGTCTACATCAGAAGCAATAGTGGCAGTAGCAGAGGCCGATTGCCCGGGAGCAGCAGTAACTGCCATCGGGTTATCTTTATCTATCTCAACCTTTGCCTCGGTAAACGGCGTACTGGTTGCGGCCTGAAGAGGTGAAATCGCCTCAAATATGCCCGGGCTGACCCCAAGCATTACAAAGATCAGCAACAACCCAAGAAAACGATGAAACAGGTGTTTTTTCTGAATTCTGTCAGTAAGGTTCATACTTGTCTCCCTGTCAAATTCTTTCGACAATTTTAATGCTAACTATACCGATCTGGCGGCTATAAAGTTTACCAGATTTATTATCCGTTTTAAACCGGCAGATCAAAGACCGTGACAAAAGTCTGTACAGACAAATTTGGTTCAAGCCGTTTTCATGTTATATATGCAACATTGCAGAGCCAGATTTAGTTCACTTCTATTTTTTTCTCTGGGCATTCAGAACGAGATCAAAAACCATGGAAACCCTTAATCAAGAGCGACCCGGAAACCTCAAAGCGGCGTTTTATCTGACCTTCACGCTCTTTGCTTTTTCATCCATAGAAATCATTGCCAATCCGGTTAGACACGATGTGCCGCCCATGCTTATGAACTTCTGGCGCTTTCTCATTGGGGCCGCTATTCTGCTGCCCGCACTCTTATATCGAAGGTATAATCAACTAAAGCAACTTCAGGGTTCAGATATGATCAAGCTGACACTGCTCGGATGCATGAATATCATTCTTGCCATGGGTGCCCACAGCCTATGCATCAAGTATGCAAAAGCCTCGACAGCCGCCATACTGATTTCGGCAAATCCTATAGCTACCAATTTTTTCTCGTGGCTTATTCTTAAAGAAAAGATGGGTCTTAAGCGAATTTTTTCACTTGTTTTAGGCGCAACCGGCATTGTTCTAATAGCAGCTCGCGCTGATGGTGCGGTCGACACCCTCCCTGGAGTTATTGCCGGAATTTTTTCAATGTCTGGATTCGGCCTGTACACTGTGTTGTCGAAAAAGATGGTTCAGAAACATGGGGGGCTTCTTGTTCTGGTAATGAGCTGCGTACCAACGCTGGTGATTTATCTGCCGGTATTGTATTTTTTCGATCAGGGTTTCTGGCCGCCCGCGCACAGCTGGCCAAACCTTCTTGGCATGGGCATCATTGGCACCGGGCTCGGCTATCTGACTTTCATGAAGTGCCTTGAATTTTTGTCAGCAGGCAGAACAAGCTATCTGTTCTTTTTCAAGCCAGCGGTGGCAATGTTTCTTGCCTGGGCTTTTCTCGGGGAATCCATTTCAAGATCAGCAATTTTTGGAACCATCCTGATCATGACCGGTATTATCAGCGAAATATCCCGAGCTACCGCAACAAAGCCGCCAGTCACTGCTTAGACAAAATCAGTAACCAATAATGAAAGGGCTGGCATCAGGATTTTCTATTGTTACTGGGCTGGCCTTGCCGGGTTCAGCTGCCCGGCTTCGGGTCGTATATTCGACCCCTTGAGGCGGTGGCTGATCAGTAAACTGCCAGTTACCTGCAGCATCTTTCCATTTATAGATTGTGCCAGGTTTATGCCCGGGCGAACCGGTATTTTCAGCCGGCGAAGAATCAGAAACCTGTTCATTAACAGCTCTCGAAGAAATAAATTTTTCAATGCCCCGACTGCTGCCAAGAATCTGACGCATCTCGGCATCGCTGAGTTTTCCAAGGGTTTCGCGATCTAAAATTCGGGCGGCTGCCTCAGCATGTTCGGGGTAGTCACTGACAAAGTTCTTCAGAAACATGCCCATGCGATTATCTCTCTGGTTATGCTTCTGAAAAGAGTCGAGAACCAGTCGCCGACCATCGGGCAGTTCAGCTGCCAGTCTTGTGAAAATCAGGGTGTTGATTGCCTCAACATCGAAATAACCCTCGCCGGCCAATCTGGCATCAGCAATTGGAAACTCGTCATAACCGCCCTCAGGCCTCTCTATTTTAATTGTTCTGATGCTTTCTCTGAATTCAGGCTCCTTTTCAGGAAAAAACAGCATCATGATAAAATTGGCAAAACCCTCGGCAAAAGAAGCTTTCGTTTCGATCTTTTCGTTAATGTAATGGGCACCATCAGGCCCATAAGCATCTGCTTCGGTAAAAGTCTTGTCAAGGGCATGCCCGAATTCATGAGCAAAAGTGCTCTGCATGGTTCTGGCGGTTTCGGTGCCATAGCCAAGACAATCAGTGCCACTGATGCGAATATCAGAATGCAGGTCATAACCGCCGTCGGAATACTTGTACACTCTTGAATTCTGCGGCCAGAAATCTTCTTTTATTGTTGTGAAACGGCTGGTGTCGGTATAGCCGGTGATATCGACCAGCTCAAGATTAATGCCGGGCGAAGTGCCGGGAACGCGTGTCTTAAGGTTATCAAAGCTGTTAGAAACTGCAAAACGGTGGCTCTCAAGAAGCCCCTTCTGCAAATCTGTAAGTTCAGCTTCGCTGGCGGCACCCATCAACTGAAGCAGATGGCTCTCATCTCTGACAGGAACTGTCTTAACCCTGTAAGCATGAAGGTTGTCGCCAGATTTCACCAGTTTTTCACCTGGCGCAAGATTTGCCGGAAAAGATGCAATAAGGCCATATTCGGTTATGACTGTGTAGGTAGTTGTCAGGCTGGTAGCCGCGAAAACGGGAACCATAGAAGCAGAAAAAACAAGAGCAATTACCACAGCTAATAATATCAGCGGCCTACGCATACTTTGATCACCTTTTTGAGCCAGTCTTAAGGCTTACCCGGCACCGGCAAGCCGTGGCACATAATTAAATAAACACCAGAACGAGTTCTTCGGCCAAGATCAATCAGCCTTGATGAAATGGCGGACAGCTTCAAGATAGCGAGCCTCTGCCCCGACATTTTTGTCGACTATATTAACCAGCTTCTGCCGTTCAAAGTCGTCAGGGTAGATGCTTTTGTCAGCAATATAAGTTCTTATTGCCTGATAATCAGGGGTAAACCGCACCCCCATCTTCAGCCACGAACCAAGTTCGTCGGCAATCTTAGAGGTTTTAACGGCAAGAATTTTGACTTTTCTCGGGGCACCGGGGGGCAGGGTCTTCAGTTTACTGGTGTTGCTGAGAATCTGCATATCTTTCGAACTTTCAAAGAAAACTTCAAGATCTTCAAGGGTGCCAAGCCGGCTTTCGATAAGAGCTGTAAGTCTAATTTTGCCACCAGATTCTTCATGTTGATCAATTATCTGCAGCGATATATTCGGCGGAAAAACATAACTGAACTGATTGGCATGCAACCGCCCCTGAATAAAGCTGGTAAGAATAAAAAGCATCATCAGAAGCTGCAACCCGGCAAGCTGCTTAATCATATGACTGTCCTCAAAAATGAATTTCTACCATTGTAATGAATTTATCAACAACAGGCAATCTCAAGAATCAATTTGCAGGGCAAACGCATTAGATTCATGGGTTCCGGGTCTACGCCCGGAATGACGGCGTGACCAAAGACTCAAGTTCGACAAGGCGCTTGACAGCAGCATCGAAAAGGCCTGCCCCGCTCTATCTGCTGTACAGCAGGCCACTAAAATGTTTCCTGTGAAACAGTTTACAACCAGGGAGCAGTCTGGTTAGTCAGAATGAAGTTTTTCTTCGAGTTCGCGCAGCCGCTTGAGAATCTCTGCCATCTTGTCTTCATCTTTTTCTGCTGCGGGCTCCGATTTATTACGCGCAGGTTTTGCCTCTGCCGTTTTTTGAGCAGGAGAAGAAGGCTTCTCATTTGAGTTTGAGGCCTGTTGAGCCTGCGACTGAGGCGACATAAACGGGTTTATAGCCTGAAATGGGTTGGGCATCTGCATCCAGGGGTTCTGAAACGGCATAGAAGGCATAGAAGGCATGCCGGGCATATTTGGCATCGAAAACTTGCCTTCCTGATAGCTTTTGTAAACGTTCATCATATAGGGGAAAAACTGTTGAAAAAAGTTTTCAAGGGCATCGGGGGGCGACTGCAGCAACATCTGGTAAAAATAGGTAGGCACGAGCTCGTAACGCTCTTCAAGCATCACCTGCATCAGAATATATTTGGTAATATCTTTGCCGGTAGTCTTCTCGACGACCTTAACCTTGTCGCCGCGCTGCAAAAATTCGCGGATTTCTGTTAGAGAGACATACCTGGCTTCTTCAACACAATACAAACGACGATTGTCGTATTTTTTAATCAGAATCTCTTTCACGCAAAACCTCGGTAATGTGATTAAGCGCCGGAGGCCAGACTGTGACACCTACGTGATGAAAATCAAGCGTTTTAACGCTGGCAACTTTTGCACCACGTGAAGTCAGACCTTTTTTGTAAGTAGCGCTCTTAAGAAAAAGAACTCCGTCACTACTGTCAGCGAACTCACCGACCGGTATCTCGAGCCAGAACAGCTTTATCGTATCGATAGACTGTTTGCTACCGGCAAGAATATGACAGGTGATCGACGGATCTAGTCCTTTTCTGTTGAGAGAGCTTATCACATTTCCTGATTCCTGTATAGCACGGTCAATACCATCAGATACCAGCAGAGTGCTTACCCCACCTTTGTAAAGAGCATTTCGGGAAATGTTTGCATCTGCAGTATAACTTTGACTGCTTAGCGCAATACCATCTTTAACCCAGTTATGAAGCATCTGAAACTGCCCCGGGAAAAGGCGATTATGATTTTCATTATTGACATACATGCCCTGCCAGACCATTGATCTCGGGCCAAGGGGTGCAGCAAGATTTTGCTGCTTCACAGTAAAGTTATACATATAATACCTGAACGCCGTGTCGATACCCTTCAACGGTGAGGCAACAAAAACAATCTTGCGAATATCCTTGCGAAAAGGGGTTATCCAGGAATACTCAGGGTATTCAGCGCCAAGGTCAGAAGCATAAATTCTTACCGACATGGCACCTTTGCTGTGGCAGACCACATCGACCTGACCGGCACCCGTAACTTCTTTAATGCGGGCAATGGCATTTGCCACCTGCTGTGCCTGAAGGAAATTGTCGCCATGCGGGTGAGAAAAGGTAATGGCAAAAACAGAAAACCCGTTTTTAACCAGATGCTGCATCATACCAGGCTTGTCAATTTTACCTCCCTCTGGAAGATCAAAACTGAAAGGATGGCAAAACCCTCGACAAGCATTATCACCAGCTCCATGCACAAGAAGAACGGGAACGCTCTGGCGGGCTTTGTTCCAGTGCGGGGCGAAATGCAGCAGGAAATTGCGCGAATGCGGTTTATTAGTTGCAAAAGCCTTTAAAATAACACTATGGTTATGGCGACTCTTGAGATGAAAAGGTTCGGCAACGAAATGCGAATCGTCATCTTCAATAAGTTCAATGCGCTCCCAGGGGGAGGAATCCCGGCCGGTAACATCGCTGACAATACTCAGCTCTGCCCAGGCAGAGACCGACATAAGTGCGAGCAGAAGCAGCAGGCTTATAAAAGTTCTGAAAGCTGGAACCTTTTTATGAGACAGAAAAATTGCGCAATTCTTATTCACTACTTGTTCACCTTTCCCGGGGGAGGTAACACTATACTTTTTGCTTTAAACTGCGCTGCCATCTGGTCGGGATAGTCGCTGGTCAATACTTTATTAATTCAAACCAGACGCAACACAAGACATTAACAGGTTAATCTTAACCGATTTTTTAATTATTTCCAAGGGCTGCAATATTTTTTTTGCCTCAATTGTGACAAAGCGGTACAAAAAATCATGAACGTTGCCTGTACAATATTCTAAATTTTTTGAAAAAGCTTGCAAAAGGGAGAAGACAGGCGTAAAAAAGCTCATGCAACTGATACGCAAGCAGGGGTAGAAATTTATGCAGCATTATTTAATGGCCATTGTAATCATTTCAAGCGGTGGCGCGCTTGCCTGGCTGACAGGAAAGCTGAGAACCATGTCAGCAGTTATTGCCACCGTTTCGTGCCTGGCAGGGGGGGCGCTGGCACTGATGACTGCGCTTCAGTCACTGCTGAATGGAAACAGCACCACATCATACATTCTTAATCTGCCTTTGGGGCAGGCAACACTCAAGATTGACCAGGTTTCGGCTTTTTTTTCTCTGCCGGTAATATTTCTGGGCACCCTCGCTGCGGTTTATGCTGCTTCGACCTGCCATCGAGACAAATATGAAGGTGGCGGCTACTGGTTCTTCTATAATCTTTTGATTGCCTCAATGCTGCTTCTTCTTGCATCAGGAAATGCAATTCTGTTTCTCATGGCCTGGGAAATCATGTCGTTGGCAGCCTTCTTTCTGATTACCCACCGTGATGAAATTGCTTCAGCCCGCAATGCCGGCTGGCGTTTTTTTGTTGCCAGTCACATCGGCACCGCCGGGCTTTTCGTTCTATTCGCTCTTTTGAGTTCAAGTTCGGGCTCTTATGAGTTTTCTCAGTTTGCCCATGCTCCAATAACTTTCGGCTCCGCATCGATAATCTTCTTTCTTGCCCTGTTTGGCTTTGGCGTAAAAGTTGGGCTTTTGCCCCTGCACGTATGGCTCCCCGACTCTTATACCTTTGCCGATGCACATGTTTCAGCGGTTCTTTCCGGGGCAATGAGCAAAATGGGCTTTTATGGGCTGATCAGGGTCTTGATGTTTCTGCCCAAGCCTGAAGAATCCTGGGGCTGGGCCATGGCTATCGGGGGCCTGCTTACCGGCATCTTTGCTCTGATTACCGCTCTGGCACAGCATGACCTCAAAAAAGTCATTTCCTACAGCAGCATGGAAAATGCCGGCATAATTCTGATGGCGCTGGGCTGCGCGGTTCTGGCAAACATTTGGAAACAACCGGCCATGGCTTTTGCAGCCACAGCCGGAGCCCTGATGCACATATTGAATCATGCAGTCTGCAAAGGGCTTCTTTTTCTTGGCTCTGGTGCCGTATATTTTGGCACCGGCACCCGCAAACTCGAAGCGATGGGCGGCCTCGCCAAGTCGATGCCATATACGGCAGTCGCCTTTGGCATAGGCTCAGCCGCAATTTCCGGGCTTCCGCCCTTCAACAATTTTGTCAGTGAATTTCTCATTTTTCTGGCCGGCCTTAAAGCCGCAACATTAGGAAACTCTTCAGCACTGCTTCTTGCCGGCATTATTCTTGCCGGACTCGGCCTGATCGGGGGACTTGCTGTAGCCTGTTTTGCAAGAACCTTCGGTCTGGTATTTCTCGGAGCCTCACGCAGTGATAAGAAGATTGAACCACTCGAAATACAGCCTCTCGTTAGAATTCCTCTGGCAATACTGGTCTTTCTAATTTTTGCAACCTCTCTTCTTTCTCCCTGGATACTTCTGCCAGTTACAAGAGTTGCGGCAGACATAGGTTCCGCCTCAGGCATGCTGTTTTCCCCTGATGACGTTCTGGCATCAGCAATGCCCATGCATGCCATTGCTATCTTTTCACTTGCTTTACTGGCACTGGTGATGGTCAGCTATCTGATTAAAATGAAGT
>JAQUZA010000081.1 GCA_028691595.1 Candidatus Rifleibacteriota bacterium | reverse complement strand
GCGCGGCCAGTGGAATCATATCAGAATTGAAAGTATCGATGCTAACGGCAGCGATGCGCATCATGTTGGCGACGTGCTCGAGGTGAAGGTCAAGGTTCATATGGCTCACCTGAAAGCGAAAGATGTTCTCGTTCAGGCTTTCTATGGCAAGCTGGTCAGCGATGGCGATCTCAGCCAGGGTGAAATTGTCGATCTGAAACTGATCAAGCAGGAAGGCTCCGTTGCTGAATTCAAGGGCGGTATTGCTCTTGGTTCAAGCGGTAAGATGGGTCTGGCTGTCAGGGTATTGCCCTTTCACGCCGACCTCGTTCACCCGCTGCTCACCGGCCACATTCTCTGGGCTAAGTAAACAGCAATAAAAAAGCCCCGGCTTAGGCCGGGGCTTTTTTATTGCTCAGAGTATTCTGGCATTGAATGGGATGCAGATTCTTGGTGCTTTCTGTTAGAACTTGTATTCGTATTCGGCACCGAAGTGCCAGTAGCCGAACTGATCGTCTTTAAGTCTGGTGAAGAGGGTTGGCAACAGAGCCGGGTCGTCTTTGGCCATGCTGTGGGTTATCAGGCCCATCTCTGACATTTCGCTGCCATACTGGGTGTAGCCATCAAAAAAGGCTGCGCCGCCCACTGTCAGTTTGAGGCCGCGAAACAGTCGATAATTCAGCTTGCCGGCAAAGGTTTTGCGGGGCGAATAGCTCTCGACCTTTGAAAAAATCAGATCTCCTGCCCAGGTCAGGCGATGCAGGGCGTTGCCGCCAACACCAAGGGTGAAACTCGTTGCATCGAGGTTATAGCGGCCCTGTTTCAGGGTTCCGAATTTTGCTTCACCCTTGAGCATGAGGTTTGAGCTGACCCAGTGATTTACTTCGCCACGCCATGAGAATGATTCGGCCGGGTCGATAATGACTTTGGTGAAGCCACGATAGTAAGGTTTCGGGTCGATATCCTGCTTTTCAATGCCGATTACCGCAGTGGTGCGCCGTATTTCGCCGCCGTGGCAGTCCATGCAGGAGTTGCCACCCGGTTGAGTGTGTTTTGATCTGAAAACCTGCACGTCGAGGATATCCTGGCTGTATTCGAAATCAAAGATTGTTGAACGCCCGCGCAGTTCGACATCGCTTTCGGTGTGGGCGTAGCGAGCCAGCCGGTTATACTCAAAGCCGATGGTGGTGCGGCGTTCGATCGCGGTTCGCCCTTCGAATGACGCCGGAACATGCAATTCAAGATGCTCCTGACGGGCGAAAACACTCTGTCTGATGTCGCCGCCGCCTGGAGGTGAGAGTTCCCAGAGTTCATCGGCGTGAGCGCAACTGAGCACCAGCATCAGGCCGGAAATGATGCAAACAGTTTTAAGTAATGATTTGTAAAAGCTTTTGGAAGTTTTTTTCAAAGTGCCGCCCCAGAAAAATGATTTTCCGAATAATACCACAATTTTAAGGCAAAAAAAATCCGCTTTTCGATAAAACAAAAGGTGGCCGTTTCGCTGTGAAACGGCCACCTTTTAAAACAGTTCTTACTTGGTCAGTGTAACAGTGAAAGTATGAGTTGTCGGGATTACGTAAATTTTTTCTTTGCTGATCAGTTTGTTGATGGTTACTTTGTATTCTTTTCCATCAGTGAGTGTCTTGTTTTTGAGTGAAACAGTCATGGTTTTATTGGTAACATTATAGCTGGCATTGAAATCGTCGATAGATGCAGCAACCGAAGTTGTTCCGCTGGTAACCTTGATGTCGAACGCAAACGGAGTGTCGATTGATTTGATATCACCATCGAACACCACTGTGAATTCAGGAGTAAGAGTGTTTTTGCTTTCAGTGATGCTAACAACTTTAACCCCGGGATAAGAAACTACACCGGCCGGAAGACTAACGGTATTGTCAGCGGCAACAGTTACATTCAGGGCGGTAGTGATCGAACTGTAGTCTACTGCGAATTTGATAGTTGGCTTGGTGGTGTCAGCCGGAGTGATGATGACCGGAACAACGCCAGTGGTGGCAGCGGTTTTCTGGGCAGTAGTAACATCCTTTTCAAAGGTTACAGTGTAGGTGACGCCATTGTCGGTAGTGTCTTCAGTTACTGCATCGAGAACGACGTCGCCAATCTGCATTTTGACATTCTTAAAATGGTTAGCAGCAACGGCAGCGCCGCGGAGATTTAAGCCATCACCGGCCGCTTTGGGAAGACTGGCGGAAGCCGTCAGTTTGGCGATATCAAGTGGTGCTTCATCATCATCGCCGCCGAAGCAGCCGATCGAAAATGGAACCAGAGCCACGAGGAGAAACAATACAAAAAGTTTTTTCATAGAAACTAAACCCTCCAGATAAAATTCTTAGATGTATTTCTAACACAAGAAAGCTGTATTCGCAAACAAAATCGCTCGTTGTGTGTAATCTATTCTTTTCAAAAGGTTTTCGTGTAATAAAAAAGCTCTCTCGCTTTTGCGAGAGAGCTTTTTAAGAGATCTGCTTAGATCAATGAGCTCTTACGTAGAAAGAAGGAAGTGTTGCTTTTACGGAAGTGCCATTTACTGTGGCAGTTGCATCAGTGGCTTCAAGGGCGATCCAATAGATTTCACCAGTGGTGAGATCGTAGGTGGTAGTAACTGGAGTTACAACGATTGAAGCTTCTTTTTTGCTGTTATTGGTCCAATCTACTACAACCGGAGAGGTGGTGTCAGTTGACTTGAAGGTTGAGGAAGTAATAACAGTGCCGTCAGCCTTAACGTGGGAGACCTTGATGGTGAAGGTTGGGGCGGCAGCGTTAGCATAATCATGGTTGAAGGTTACGCCAAAATTGTATTTGCCGTTGCTATCAAGCATGATCGGGGTGGGTTCAGCCAGTTTGGTAGAAACGGTGTATGTTCCATGAGTAGCTACGGCTGAATAGGATGCAATAACCGGATCAGAGATGGTCGGGTTTTCAGCTTTGATAGCAGTCAGGATATCAGCGTCAGACTTAACAGTGGTGATTGGGGCTGAATCAAGAACAACTGGAGTGTTTGAAATAAGAGTTGAAGGAACTGCGATAGTCTGAGAGGGAACGACTACAACAGGAACAGTTACACCAGCGGGCTTAATCTGAATTTCAACTGGAACGGAAGTGCCCTTAATGGTGTCGATAACATTTTGAAGAACTGGAGCTGAAAATTCAACTTCAACGCCTGCGGCTTTGATGGTGTGCTTTTTATAGCTCAGCGGGATCTTGGTGCCGTTAACAGTGACGTTCATGAAAAGATGGTTGTAGTTAAGGACGATAGAAGTAGCTGGTCTAAGAGAAAGGCTGGCGAAAGAACCGGCCGGGAAAAGGCGAGAAAGGGTCAGGGTAGCAGTGGTGATTGGGCTGGTGTCATCATTGTCACCAAAAAGACCACAACCAACGGTGAAAGGAACAAGAGCTACGAGAAGAAACAACACGAAAAGTTTTTTCATTAAAACCAAATCCTCCTAAGGTAATTGTGCAAAACATATTTAGCACAGGTGGATTTTGCTCGTCAACAAAAAAATATTTATATTTCTTAAAAATGATCTGCCTGTAATGCTGCTTCTGGCTCTGTACAATGATTTGCAACGTCAAAAATTATTTAGCGAAAGCTGCTCTGTTACCTAGATTTTGCCCTGAAGTAAAATATTTTGAAATACCCCGGGCTAAGACGAGGGTTAGCCGAAATCGCCTAAAAAAGCGCCAAAAAGCCCATTACACTTAGCGCGATAAGCGGCAGCATCATGAATGAGCCAAAAAACATCAGAGCGGCGTACTCTTCCATCACCGCAAACGAATCAAGTTGTACGCTGTCTTTGGGCAGAATAGTGTAGCGAAGCCCAGCTGGAACCATTGCTCGCCAGAATGTACGACCGGTATGGTGATAAAAAATGGCCTGGGCCAGAAGAAAACCGCCCGTAAATAAGATCATGACCATGATAAGGCCGGCGATCTGCATGCTGTCTGCTCCTCGGATAATCTTTGTGTTTGTTGCAGATGTTATCGGCACAAACCCCTGCCAGGATTAACACGGATTTTGGAGATAACTAATATGGCTCAGCAGGCCGAAGAGAAGAATTTCCCACGGATGAACACAGATTAACACGTATGAACAAAGATTTTAGAGATAATTAATGTGGCTCAGCAGGCCGGGAAGAGAGGAAATTCCCACGGATGAACACGGATGGACACGGATCTGCACAGATTTGGGAGATATTAATATAGCTCAGCAGGGCGGGGAGAGAAGAATTTCCCACGGATGAACACAGATTAACACGGATGCGCAAATCTCGAATTCAGGCCTGGGTTGCTATTTCGCTGTCGGTCAGGTAGCAGGCCGGGTCAGGCATCCAGGGGTCGTCGAAAACCCTGAAGGCTCTGACGCGCATTGCCCCGCCACACATCTTGAGAAACCTGCAACTGGCACACTTGCCTTTGAGTAGCGGCAGGCGATTCTTCAGGCCGGCCATCAGCTCATCAGAAGTGTCGAGCCAGATGTCAGAAAACTTGCGCGTGCGAACATTCCCGAAGGTTTTGTCCTGCCAGAACTGGTCAGGGTGAACATCACCGGCCCAGTCGACATCGCCTATACCAACTCCGGTTGAGTAGGTGCCACCGCCATTCCACTCGAGCAGCTTGCGCATTTCCTCTGCTTTTTCAGGGTTTTCTTCAAGCAGTTTGAGATAGATGTATGGGCCGTCAACATGGTTATCAACTGTGAGTATGTCGAGGTCAATGCCAGACTCGATTGCGGCGCGGGTGCGCCGGCAGATAATGTCGATAGCCTGCCTGGTTTCTTCGTGACTGAGATCGTCTTCGCTCTTGCCGCGACCCGAATAGACGAGGTGATAAAAGCAGGCACGCGGAATTTTTTCTTCAAGCAGAAAATCAAATATCTGGTCAAGATCGCGAACGTTTTGCCTGGTAAGGGTCA
Source organism: Candidatus Rifleibacteriota bacterium (assembly GCA_028691595.1). Taxonomy (GTDB): domain Bacteria; phylum Muiribacteriota; class Ozemobacteria; order Ozemobacterales; family Ozemobacteraceae; genus Rifleibacterium. Next base: position 5,781 of record JAQUZA010000081.1, on the reverse strand, counting down.
AACGCAGCCCAACACGCTGATTTACCGCGATACAGTTGCGAAAACCATCCATGGCTTTGCCAAATGCCCCGACCATGCCTCTGAAGTGATCATTGGTGCTGCCAATACCATCTAGCGAGATGCCCGCGTAGATAAAACCCGTGTCTTTGATCTTTTGGGCCACCTCGGGAGTAATAAGGGTGCCGTTGGTCGAAAGAACCGGACGCAGGCCTTTTTTGACAGCGTAATCAACGAGTTCGAATACGTCCGGGCGCATCAGTGGTTCGCCGCCGCTGAAAAGTAACGCGGGAATCTTGAAGTCAGCCAGATCTTCGATCAGTTGTTTGCCCTCTGCCGTTGAAAGTTCTTCTGCGGCGAGATTGCAGTCTGAATTGGTGTAACAATGAATGCACTTGAGGTTACAGCGCTTCGAAATGTTCCAGACTACGACTGGTCGACGTTCAGATGCAGATTTTGCGGCCTGATGTCCTTTGAAATGATGTGAATGAGTGACCTGGCCCTGGTGCTGATGACCGTAGCGCAGAGGGTCTCCGGTTGTTGAGTGGCTGGCGTAAATTTTGCTTATATTTATCATAAAACACCTTTCATATATGCTTTCTTGGCCCTGGTCCTATGTCACACAAGAATTATGGGGGTTCTTCGTCCCGCGTTTACACCACAGAGGGGTGCAGGCGGGAATCTAGCATGTAGCGGCTTAGATCCCCGCTTTCCCCCTTTTGGGGACAAGCGCGGGGATGACAGAATTGATGTCTATTCTTGCTTTCATATGTGACAGAGGACTAGTCACTAAAATAGCTGGTCATGGCATCGATCAGCCCGGGTATTGTGAATTCGCCCGCTTCGACCTTGATGGTGAAGCCAAGTTTGCGGCAGGTGGCGGCCGTTATCGGGCCGATCACCGCAGCCGGAATAGTCGCGTGGTCTATGCCGCTGCCTTCGAGCAGGCTGGCAAGACCCTCAGCCGTTGAAGAACTGCTGAAAGTGATCAGATCTATACGTCGCTCGTTGAGAGCGTTAACAATTTCGTTACGGTCCGGTTTTTCATATTCAGTATGATATATGGGCACTACTTCAGCTCTGTGGCCAATCTTCTGAAGACTTTCAGGCAGAATGTCTCTGGCTCTTTCTGCTCTCAGCAAAGCAATTCCGCAAGATGGCAGGCGCTCAAAATATGGCAGCAGCGCTTCGGCAACGTATGTTTCCGGCACGAAATCAGGGGTAATGCCGCGCTCTGCAAAAGCAGCGGCGGTTGCCGGCCCGATACAGACAACCCTTTTACCACCCAGAAAGCGAAGGTCGAGATTGTGCTCCCTGAGGGCTTCTATAAAACCGGTAACCCCGTTGACTGAAGTGAAAATGAGATATTCGAAACGGTCACTTCTGCTTAAAAAGTTCGAAAAAGCTTCGCTGCACTGGTGTTGCACAATTTTGATGGTCGGGCATTCAATAACCTGAGCTCCCAGGGTCTGAAGGCTCGAAACCAGTTCGCTGGCCTGCAACCGCGATCTTGTAACCGCAATGCGCCGGCCGAAAAGAGGGCGTTTTTCAAACCACGCCAATTGTTGGCGCAACGAGACAACATCGCCAACCACAGTGACTGCAGGTGGTTGAACCCCTTCGGTTGCTGCTATTTCTACTATGGTGCTCAGGGTTCCGGTTACGGTTCTTTGAATTGGCAGTGTTCCATTCTCGATCATTGCAACCGGCGTATTTGCATCCCGGCCTGCTGCAATAAGATTTTGACAGATTTCCGGAAGATTTTTCACTCCCATCAGGAATACTACGGTTCCTATTCCTGCCAGAGCGTTCCAGTTGATATCACTGCCTTCTTTAGCAGCTTCGTGGCCGGTAACAATGGCCAGAGATGCAGTGAAACCCCTCTGAGTTATAGGGATACCAGCGTAACAGGGAGCAGAAATAGCAGAAGTCACCCCTGGAACAACTTCAACCTGATGCCCTCGTTCGATGAGATACAGCATTTCTTCGCCGCCCCGACCGAAAATGAATGGGTCACCACCCTTGAGACGAACCACAAGCTTGTTTTCTGCGGCTTTTTCTGCCAGCAGCGCATTGATGTTGTCCTGGCTGACTTTGTGAAGACCTGCGAATTTGCCGACATCGTATAGTTCGCAGTCAGGCCTGGCCTGAGTAACAAATGCTGCTGTTCCAAGCTGGTCGTAAACTAAAACATCGGCTCTGCGAACCAGTTCAAGACCTCTGACTGTTATCAGACCAGGGTCACCCGGCCCGGCACCAACAAGAAATACATTCGGTTTTTGCACAGCAGTCTCCTGGGTTTTTGATTATTTGCTGATGAAATCGCGACCACCGGCAGCAATGATTTCGCTGGCAGCCAGGTGGCCAATTTCTTCGGCATGTGAGCATGCTCCGATGTGCAGACGACGCAAGGTTTTTCTGCCGTCAGGAGTGCCGATAAAACTGTGAAATTGTAGTTGATCGCCATCGATTACGGCGTGGGCGGCCATTGGAGTCTGGCAGCCTCCCTGCAGTTCGCCAAGAAAAGCACGTTCGGCAGTAGCCCGCAACGAGGCATTTAGGTCAGAAAAACCGGCAAAAATCGGGCGCAGACGATCAGCATCTTCGTTGCGGCACTGAATCGTCAGTAACCCCTGCCCGGCGGGTGGTGTCATCTCGTCGATGGCAAAATACTGCCCGATGCGGTCGCTCCAGCCAAAGCGCAACAGCCCGGCTGCTGCCAGAATTATCGCATCTACTTCACCCTCTTCCAGTTTTTTCAATCGGGTATCTAGATTGCCTCTGAAATCTGAGAACTGCAGATCATCTCTTAAAACGCTCAATTGAGCGCGTCGCCTTAAACTCGACGTGCCTAGAACCGAACCTGACGGCAGATCATAGAAGGTTTTATATTTTGCCGATAAAAAACAGTCGCGGGCATCTTCAGGGCAACCGGTGGCAAGCAGGCAGAGACCGTCAGCGATTGCATGCGGAACATCTTTGAGACTGTGAATCGCAATGTCGATCTGCCCATCGAGCAGTGCCTGCTCGATCTCTTTGATAAAAAGCCCCTGACCGCCAACTTTGAACAAGGGCATATTGGTAACCTGGTCGCCAAGGGTTTTTATGACGATTTCTTCAAATTCGATCTGACTGGCTGTTTTACGGGCAATGTCGATCACGTGCCTTGTCTGGTGCAGCGCGAGCTTGCTTCCACGTGTGCCGTATCGTATTTTCATGCTGATTCTCTCTTTCTGCATTGTTCGGGGAGGCCTCGCAACGGCGACTCAGGCAGGCAATCGGGCGAAAGCCCAAGAACTTCACACATCAGGCGAAGCTGTTCGATATCTGCCGAACCTTGATTCTTGAGAGCCACAATCTGGTTGTGAAGCCATTTGGCCATCAGCGAACGACTGCATTGTTCAAAGGCATCTTTGAGTTCATCGCTTATTTCAGGATGCTGGGCCGAAAATCTTTCGACTTCGGCAAGCCGCAGCGCTTCGCTTTGCTCGCGAAGTTTTCTGATCAGCGGCACCACGGTAAAAGCCTGGGTGGTAATTTGAAACTGTGAAGACTCGTATTGAACTATGGCCCTGGCTTTTTCGGCTTCAACTTTGCGTTGCGAAAGGTTCTCATTTACAACGTTCTGCAAATCGTCGACATCATAAAGGAAAATGTTTGCGAGTGTCTGGCAATCTGGCTCAAAATCTCGTGGCACAGCTATGTCGATAACAAAGAGGGGCCGGTCACTGCGTTCTGACATGACACGTTCCATCTGTTCTCTTGAGATGATAGTTGTTGGTGCCGCTGTTGAAGAAATAACGATATCGCAGGCAAGCAGCAGGTTGTCTATTTCACTGAATGGTTTTGCCTGGCCGTCAAATTTTTCGGCCAGCTCAGCGGCACTGGCCTCGGTGCGGTTAATAAAAAACATCTTTTTTACGCCGTTCTCACGCAGGTGTACCGCCACCAGGCCAGCCATTTCCCCGGCCCCGATTATCAGTGCCTTTGAAGAATTCAGCGGCCCGAAAATGCTTCTGGCAAGGTCTACGGCCGCCGAAGCTATTGAAACACGGTTTTCTGAGATGCCGGTTTCGCTGCGAACTTTTTTGCCGACTTCAAGAGCCTTCTGAAAAAGGCGATGCAGTTGTTTGCCGACGTAGCCCTCACTGGTAGAGTGTTTGTAAGATTCTTTTATCTGATGCAGTATCTGATTTTCTCCAAGTATCATCGAATCAAGGCCTGAGGCAACCGAAAACAGGTGCTTAACGGCATCTTCGTCGTTATGCTCGTAGAAGTAGCCTGCGAGGTTCTCGTAATTAATGTTGTTGGCTGACAGCAACGCCGCAAAACTTTTGCGGGCAGCTTCAAGATTGCCTGAATAATAGACTTCGACACGATTGCAGGTATAAACAGGAACGGCTTCGAGATGGCAGGCATCGACTTCTGGCACCCTGACTTCGCAGATGCGGGCCAGCTTTTCGCGCACCGCTACCGGTGCAGATTTGTGGTTGAGTCCAAATACTGTTACAGGCATGCGAGTATCTCCTGACGAAGATTTTCGCTGCCCTCGTCACGAAGCCTGGCTAATGTTTCGTCATTGACCCAGCTGGCGATGAATTCATGTCGTGACCCCTGCAGTTTTTCTGACTCTTTAATCGCCGGGCGAAGCTCAGAAAGAAGGGTGGCGAGCTCAACCAGCTCGGGCGTAACCAGCTGCCCGATTTTTTGCTGCAGAAACTGCGAAATTGCCGGAACTCCGCCGGAGACGGTCGAGCAGATGATTTCGCCCCTGGCTATGGTGCTGCCGTTAATAAAATTGCCGGCTGTAAAAAGGTCGCTGCGGTTGAACAACAGCCCGAGTCTTTCGCACTCTGCGGCAATGATCTCGTTTACTTCGCTGTTGCTGCTGGCAATGACCACCATAAAATACTCATTAGTAACATCTGATGCGGTTGCGCCGCGCTGAACCAGAGTAATATCAGGCATGTCGGCGAATTCAGGCAGAATTTCGGGGGCGATGACCCTGAGTCTGGCACCGGCTTCGACATATTGCCGGCCGCGTTTGAGCGCGACTTTGCCGCCGCCGACCAGCAAAACTTCGCGATTGTGCAGATCGATAAATAGAGGCATGTACCTCATTTGTCTGCCTCCTGAGCGGGTCTGGTTAATGGTTGCCAGTGCTCGCTATTGTCAGGCAGAGTTATGAGCCCGATCGACAGAAAAAAGCCGATGAGTGCCATGGTAGCCAGGCGGGTGCCGGTGAGCTTGAGCGGTTTTCTGGCAATTATTATGAACAGATAGAAAGCCAGCAGCAACAGGGCAAAAATATGCTTTACTCCGGGCGTAAAACCGATAAAGAAAGAATAGTTGCCATAGAACCCTGCTGCCAGACCGGTTAAGAAAGCAAGGGTTCCGGCGGCAATCAGCTTGAAGGTCAGGTCGTCAAGCCGTGCCAGCGGCGGAAAAAAGAACACTGCCCGCAGTCGGTTCTTTTTTTTGAGTCGACGAACCACATAAAAATAGGTCAGCGATGAGATTGCGGCGATAAAAAAGAAACATTCACCAAGAATTGACAGCAGCAGGTGAAAAGCGAACCAGCGTTGCGAAAACTGCCCGCCCATGAGCACTCCGTCGGTGAATGTCGAGCAGAAAAGCATGACAATACTGGCGGGCAGACTGAAGGTGCTGAAAAAGGTTTCTTTGAGCCCGTGCTCGATGATGGCAGTGCAGATGCCCAGGCTAAGGGCCCCGGCAATGAAAAGTGTTTCATACTGAAGATGCAGATCACTTGCTGCAAAAGAC
>JAQUZA010000080.1 GCA_028691595.1 Candidatus Rifleibacteriota bacterium | reverse complement strand
GCATGGTTTTCGCTGAAGAAATATATGAATGGCAATACCAGTATGACCAGCCAGGCCGATAACTGTGCCGGTAAATGCCATGAGAAGGGCGAATCAACCTTCAATCTTTCGCCTCTTTAACCTCTTTAATCTCTGTGGCCTGGGAGGCAACAGCAGATTTGTCGTTGGCTTCAGAATGGTCGGCCGGTGGCGATTTCTCAAGGATTATCCATTGATTGGCCAGTTCGCTCATGGTAAGAATACATTTTCTGTAGTTCTGATAGGCAGCATCGCTGAGAAACTCGTCGGCTCTGGCAATGAAACGGTCGGTATAAATGAGTTGCCGGCCATTCTGGTTAATGTTTGACATGAAAACCAGATCGGGTGAAACATGCTGATACTGCTTGCCCCAGGTAACCCAATTGAAATTTTCGGGCATTTCAAAAGTTATCACCTGCTGGTTTTCTTCTGTTGCCCAGTATTGCATTGGGTAGGTTCTGGTGGCCAGACTGGCCGAGCCAGAATTATAATTGACCCAGAAATTTGTGAAGGTCATTATTTTGTCAGAGGCCATCTGAGCGGCTTCGGGTATGGTGTATTTCAAGGTAAGAACCGCCGGCCCGTTCAGGTCATTCATGTCAGACAGGCCAAAACTCTGAAGCAGGGCCCGGGGGTGAACCTTTTTTACCCGGCGTTCGGCATAATTCTGTTTGTCTTTGTCTTTGATCGATTTAAGCTCTCTGATACCAGCTTCGTATGGGCCTCGATACAGTAGAGATTCCTGAACATCCATTGAACCGTTGGCGAGAATTTTGACCATGACCGTGCGGTCAAATCTGTTCCAGTCAAAGGTCTGGCGTGGCAGATTCTCAAAAAAGAAATTGCCCTGGTCAATATCGTGAAATATTGCAACAGTACCCTGAAGATAGGTTGGCAGATATGAAAACGGCAGATAAATTGAGCCGCCATCGGTATAAAAGGGCTGCCCATCGATTATTACCTTGAGAATTGTACTGTTGGTGAGGTTGAGATTGTTGTGATCCTTGACTGTTACCAGTTCACGCTTGCCGGCGCAGAAGCCGGGGTAAGATTCGATGCCGGTCTTTTTCAGGGCAAAGTGCAGCAGCGCCAGCATTGATTGAGTGTTGCCATACTTTTTCTGCAGGGTCACATCTGTTGCTATGGGTTTGAAACTGCCCATCTGGATAGTGCCCATGCCAACGTCACGAATGTCTTTGTTGATTACTTCGTAGAGTCTGCAGACCTTCTGAAAAGCTGTCATGTCATCGGTCAGGCCTGCTCTGGCAACAAATTCTTCAAGCAGTGCGTCTGAGGGCTTTGCCTCATTATATGCAGCAGCAAGCTTTTTAGAGGTTTCTGGCCATTCATAAGGCTGATAAATAATAACTCTGGGGAAAATGCGGCTTGTGGCAAGCATATTCTGCTCTGGAATATAGCCCTTGGGGTCAGCAAAAATCCATTTCCACAGCTTGCGGCCTTCGAGCACTTTTTCGTGAAACCTGGGGGCGTTCTCTTTTGGCCATTGCATCTGAACTTTATTGATTTTCATGTTCTCAGGAAAGGAAACCGAAAGTTCCTCGTGCAAAACCGGTTCTCTCTCGCCAAAAGTGTTTGAAAGTGAAAAAGGCTGCACCGCATCTATGGCCGAAAGTTCTCTGATAAAGCTGTAGTCGATTATGCTGCCGATATCAACTTTTTTGAGTGCCATTTTGAATTTTTTAAGACGGGCATATTCAGGAGTTCCGGAGAGGATCGACTCGTCAGAGACTGCGTCGTCAGTAACATGATAAACCCGACCCTCTGGTGAGTATGTGTGCGCATATTCGAGCTCACAGGATTCGCGGTCAGTGTAGTAATAGAAAGATTGATTGGCCATGTCCAGGCCGGGTTCCTTGAGAATCTGAATTATCTCTCTTGATCGCAGTACAAGTTTCCCTTCATCGATATACTCGAGGTCATTCAGGCGATAAAGTGTGATGTAGTCTGCATCTTTAAACAGTGACGGATCGGGAAGATTCTGAAGAATGCCGCTTGCGACAGGGTCTGTGATGCTGGCGATATTGTCGACATCGTCGCCTTTGCGAATTTTCGAAATCAAAATGTGGGCGACTTCACTTTCGGCCAGTTCACGTGTGCCACTGCTCAATTCATCAAAAACGATTTTACCGCTGTTTATCTGCTTGAGATGCCCGATAATTTCTTCGCCCTCATTGAGATATAAAACATCAGCCTGGGCAGTTATCAGTGCGGCGATAGTCAGAATTACAGTTACAATAATTCTTTTCATTATCTGTCTCCTTCATGGCTGGCAGGTTCAGTTGATGAGGCAGTGTCTATTGCCACCGGTTCTGAAGCCGTCTGATTATCGGTGGCAGTAACGCTCACCGGCTTTTCTTCCAGAAAGATTTTCTGCTTTGAGGCATGGGCAATCTTTTCAAGATCACTCTTGAAAGTCTGATAGTCAGCGGTAGGCACCATTCTTCTTGGAAAAGCGAGCTTGCGGGTGATGTTGATGGTATCACCCTGCTGATCGTAAATTATTTCGAATTCGACGTAAGCGCTTTGAATTCGCAGAGCCGGGGGCAGAAACTTAACATTGAAGCTGGCGGGCAGTTTAACCTCAACCTTGTCGGTTCTCAGCCTTGATGTGCTGTATTGAATGTCGTAATGTCTTTTTTCGAGGCTCACCTCTGGAAAACTGAGCTCAAAATAAGGAATGGAAAAGATCATGTAGCGACCTGATTTGGTGGCAAAGCGGTTCAGGGTGTAGGCAGATCTGGACTTGAAGGGGGCAGTGAAATCAAGGGGGTCGCTGTGTGTGGCGATTTCCAGACTATAATCGGCTGTCAGAGCCGAAACTGATTGCCTGATCTGTTTTTCGTATTCTTCAGGTTTCAGGTTGCGGGCTGATTCACGAAAACTGGCTTCAGAAGTGCCATTCTGGGTGCTTTCAAATTCAATTCTCGTCGTACCGTCGGCTGCGAGTTGAATGTTGCGGGTAACATGCATGGCGTTATCTTCGGGGGGGGGCAGCGGCACCTGATTGCGGGTGCCGAGCATGGTGTTGTCGGCTATGGTGTCGTGGTCATCAGATCGGAAGAAGGGATAACGGTAATCTGTAGCGGTTGAATCAAGATAGAAAATTCGCCCGTCAAGATGTACTTCAGTAATGCAGTGGTTGTCATCAAAGATTGAAATCTCACGCACAGCTTTTCCCGAATCGTTTGTTCTGATACCAACGGGGTAGGCTTCTACTCCGATGTGCTTGAGCATTGTGGCCAGCAGCATGCCTTTGTCGGTGCAGTCACCATAGCGATTTTTAAGTGTTTCTTCGGCAGCGTGCCCGACCTGATTACTGGCCAGATTGCCTTTGATTGATATGTATCTGATTTCTTTCTGGCAGAACAGATAGAGGCGGGCTATTTTTTCGTTCAGATCCCGGGCTCCTTCTATGAGCTCGTCAACCTTCTTTTTAACCATGTCAGTAAGTTCAAAGCGCTTTTCGAACATTGGCCTGAGTTTATTGTGAACGTAAGTAAAATCTTTATGCAGACTGTAATAAACCGAAGGCACGATGTCGCGGTAGGGTGGCATGTAAGGCTCTGATACAACGGGGGGCAGATCTGTCAGTTTCCATGTGTAAACGACCGAGTCGACGGCTTCAATTTTTTCTGGTTTAAAGTCCGGGGGGCAGTTATAGGCGACAAAATGCAGCTGTTTTTCGTGCGGAACACTGACCCGCAATATGGATTCACCAACCGGGGAGCTCCATTGGAAGTAATTGCGGCCCTGAAAAAGATTGCGGTCAAATGGGTTGTATTCTTCTGTTTCATAACAGTAATCAACAAGGCTGCCAACAGCGACCTCAGGAATGGTGAAGCTCAGCTCCTGATACTGGTCAAAAAACACGCTGCCCGAAGTGCCCTTGGAAATTTTGATCTGTTCAGGCTGAAGATTGTGAACGGTGCCGTCCGGCAAAAGGCATCTCGCATGCAGAACCCTTACCCGTTCGCGGTTTGGGTCAAAGCTCATCGATACTTCTGCCTCCCAGAGCGCTTCTTCTTTGGCGATATAAGAAATGCTGCGGTATCTTGAGAGGTTGGTGCCATCGGCACGATGCTGAAAATTACCTTCTTCGCTGACAAGTATCGACTGGGCATCAGGGTATTTTTTTAAAAGCTCGAGCGCCCTGGGCATAAAAGCTTGCAGGTCAGCACTGTCAGTGGCCATTTTTTCGCTTTTTTGCTGTCTGCCGCTGAAACTGATGTTCTTGATGTCGGTTCTTGCAATTACGACACTTTCTGAGCCGATCTGCAGGGTCAGTTTGTCGTCGTTATAGATTAGAGACTCAGCTTCGCGGCTCGACCCGTCTGAAAGAGTAATTACGGCTGAATTGGCAGTGTGAACCAGTGTTAGAAAACAAAGGAAACACATCAGGGATGTTTTTAAAATCGTTTTCAAAGTGTGCCTCCGACGGATTTATATGCTGCAATTATAGTTAGAAAAGGCTCAGAATAAAAGCAAAATCTCTACAAAGCCACGACCGGGCAAACAAATTTTGCCCGGCCGGTTTTTGGGCAAAACAAAAGCGCCGCCATTTGCGGGCGGCGCTTTATGGTAAGTAGTCTCTATTTTGCGCTGTTAACCGGGTTTCCTGCAGAAACCCAGCCGTCGATGCCTTCGGGGTATTCGATCAGGTTAGTGTAGCCGAGAGTTTTAAGATGAGTATACAAAGCATGGCTGGCAGGGCACTTGAGATTTGAACAGTAGGTTACTACCAGAGCTTCTTTGTCTTTGATAACTTTGGCGATATCTTCAGGCTTTGATTCAGAATTGAGGGAAAGGGCACCCGGGAGTCTTCTGCCGTCATCATATTTGCCAGACCTGGCATCAAGAACAATAACCGGAACTCCACTGTTAATAAGCGTCTTGAGCCCAAGTGTGTTTATTGTGGCAACAGGCTCGGGCTTTTCTTCGCTGGCGGCGGGAGCTTCGGTCTTATGTGCGTGTTCGTCGGCAGAGCAGACATCACCTTCACAGGTTTCAGCTGCTTTTGCTGCTGGCTTTTCTACTTCGCTATGGGCGCTCGAGCAGCTGCTGCAGCCCTCTTCAGAATGAAGGGTCACTCCGAAAGAAGCGATCAAAAACATTGCAATCAGAAAAATCTTGATTTTCATACTTATCTCCTTATTGACATTAAATTAGTGTCATCTACTAATATATATTCTATAATTAGTTTAATGTCAAACTAATTTTTTCCCAGCAGGTATTTGAGTGGTATCCTAAGTCGCCTGGCCCAGGCAGATTCGCTGTGTGTCGCCCCTTCGTCCAGGTAGGCAAACAGATTTTCCTGTTCGCGATAGCCTTTTTCCTGAAGAAGTTCGACCATGGCAAAAAAGCTTTCGGCGATTGGTGGTTCAAACTCGCCGGTATCAAGATATAGTTTTGCATCGAGAGGCATTGTTTCAGCATTGCGCACCTGCGCAAAAATCTTGTCACCGGTTTTTTGAAATGCGCTTGAAAGACAGCCCGCCATGGAGAATTTGTCGTTGTATGCCAGAAGCATCTGCAGAGACATCAAACCGCCCATCGATGAGCCCATGATGCAATTGTCTGCAGGTTTGCCGGAAACGTTGAACTTCCCTTCAATGAATGGTTTTACTTCATCGACAATAAACCGGCCATAGGCTTTGCCTTCTGCGGTAAACATATTGAGTTCTTTCATTCTGGCTGGTGAATTAGGTATACCGACCACGATACAGGGTCTTATTTCACCGGCTTCAATCATTTCAGAGATGGTTTCATCGACTTTCCAGTCGACTCCGGCAAATGAAGTTGCAGGCTCAAAAAGATTCTGGCTGTCATGCATATAGATGACGGCGCAGGGTTCGGCTTTTTCTGAATAGCTCTCCGGCAGCCATATCTGCACGGAACGCTGATATTTCAGTTTTTTGCAGGCCAGGCCATTATAGCTGAGAAGCTTGCCTCTTACCGGGTCCGATTCTAAAATCTGCTTGTCGAGCCAGTCAAGGATAGTAATATTGATTTTTTTGTTCTTGCCGGCTTTGATAACGAAATTATCAGGAGGTACAACGTCGGGGTCGTAGATGCCCTGGGTTTTCCAGGTGCCACGGGTCAGTTTGCACTCGATTATGCTGCCGCGCTCCGCCGATAACTGCAGCTGATAAAGACCGTTGCTGTCAGGGCTCAACGGCACCCCTTCCGGATCCCAGTTCCCAAGTTCGGGGAGGCTGCCGGTGATGTAGAGCTGCTCGCCCTCTGGCAGAGCTGCCTTGAGTTTGATGTTAAGATCGATGGTAACTGATGTCTTAATGGGGCTGACTTTTGCTTTCACTGGTATTTCCTTAAAAATTAAACCGCCCGGTGACCCGGGCGGCAGCTTTTACAACGCTCCTGCCATAAGTTCGGCAACCTTGCGGTTGAACCCGGCCGGGTCGGGTAACTGGCCACCCTCTGCCAGCAGAGCCTGGCCATAAAGAAGTTCGGCATACTCTTCAAGCCTGGGGCTCTTATTATCGCGGGCAAATAGCTCATGCATCTTGCTGAGTAATGGATGCCCCGGATTGAGTTCAAGGGTTCTCTTTACCTGAGGAACATCTTTTCCTGAGGCTTTAAGGAGAGCTTCGAGGTGCGGAGTCATTTCGCCTTCTTCGCTCACCAAGCATGCAGCCGAGCTGCTCATTCTTCCCGAAAGCTTAACGGCTTTGATGTGTTTGTCGAGCTTGTTCTGAATGAGCTCGAGCAGAGACTTCCATTCTTCTTCTTTTTGTTTGAGAGTTTCTGTTGTTTTTTTGCGTTCTTCTTCTGAGCCAAGTTCAAGGCCGCCACGGGCAGCAGACTTGATTTTTTTGCCTTTGTATTCATTGCAGTATTGAACCCAAACTTCATCCACCGGGTCGGTCAACAGAAGAACTTCATAACCTTTATCTCTGAATGCTTCGAGGTGCGGGCTGTTTTCGATGACTTCACGTGATTCCCCGGTCAGATAGAAAACTTTGTCCTGTTCGGGTTTCATGCGCTCAACGTATTCGGCCATGGTAAAATAATCGCTGCTCGATGCGGTGCTTTGGAACAGGCAGCATTCGAAGAGTTTTTCACTGTTTCCTGGTTCTTTGAAAAGACCTTCTTTGATAACAGCGCCAAACTGTTTCCAGAAACCTATGTATTTCTGGCGGTCTTCGCCGAGCATCTTTTTGAGGCCATCGAGAACCTTACGGGTAACCGTTTTGCGAATCGTCTGAATCTGGCGGTCATGCTGCAAAATTTCGCGAGAAATATTCAGAGACAGGTCTTCTGAATCGACAACCCCTTTAACAAAGCGCAGGTAATCGGGAATCAGTTCTTCACAGTCATTCATGATGAAGACGCGCTTGACATACAGATTGATGCCACGCTTTGAATTCGGCATGAACAAATCGAAGCCCGGTTTCTCGGGGACGAAAAGCAAAGAGGTGAATTCGTTGGAAGTGCCTTCAGCCTTGAATGCCAGCCATTTGAGAGGATTGTTCCAGTCGTGGCTGATGTGCTTGTAAAATTCGCGGTATTCTTCTTCGGTTACTTCTTTTTCTGGTCTCAACCAGATTGCCTTCATTGAATTGAGGGTTTCGTCTTCAATGACAGTCTGCTCTTGTGCCCCTTCTACGGGTTTGCCATGCTCGTCACGCTCAATGGAGGTGCGTTCAACCTGCATCCTGATCGGGTAACCGACAAAATCAGAATATTTTTTTACGATCTGACGCAATACCCATTCCTGGGTGAAGTCCTGGAAGTCTTCATCATCTTTTTCTTCGGCTTTGAGATGAAGAGTTACGCTGGTTCCACAGTTTTCTCTGGCGCTTTCGGCAAGAGTGTAGCTGCCTTCTCCGGTTGAAGACCACATCCAGGCTTCGCTTTCTCCTGCTTTGCGACTGACGAGTTCAACCCTGTCGGCAACCATGAAGCTTGAATAAAAGCCTACGCCGAACTGCCCGATCAGTTCTGGTGAACCTTCTTTCTTTTCGCTGGCTTTTTTGAGCATGTCAGCGAATTCTGCCGTGCCTGACTTGGCAATGGTGCCGATAAAATTGATGATTTCGTCGTGGGTCATGCCGATACCATTGTCTGAGATGGTAAGAGTACGATTTTTTGCATCAGCAGACAATCTGATATGAAGATCTTCAGTCTGCCTGCGAAGGTTCTCGTTGGTAAGCGAAGCGAATCTGAGCTTGTCGAGTGCGTCAGAAGCATTTGAAATCAGCTCGCGCAGAAAAATTTCTTTGTGCGAATAGACTGAATGAATCATCAGATCAAGCAGTTGTCGAGCCTCGGTTTTGAATTCATAAGTGGTTGAGCTGGTCATGGCCTATAAACTCCTTTCGCGGTTTGCATTTTAATAATTTTTGTCAGGGTAATTTTTATCAAGATTTTAAAAAAAGTGCAATACCTCAAGAACCGTGACCTGAATTTTCGGTCACAGCTCTCGGGCCTGTTAGGTCAATTTCTGCGTCTTGGCGGTCGAGATGGGCGTGACCCTGAATTTGAGCGTGGTCGATGGCTTTCTTCCGGCCGCCTTGAAGAGGCCTGTGAAGTTGGCTGCGGCAGAACCTCTGACTCGATACCGCGGCCGAGACGGATCAAATGCTGATGAAAAGAATCAATGAGCAGCAGAAGCATATCTTCGCCATGCTCATGCTCAGAAAGTTCTTTTAAAAGGGCGTGATAGCGCTTTGTTCTCTCTTTGACCGCAGTTGAAGAATCTCTGAGGCTGCCTTCAAGGTGGGCGACCAGTTTTTCTGAAAGTCTTTGCCGAACGTGGTCTTCGGTTGGCAGCGGTCTTTCTTCCAGCGAAATCCCGGCTCGTTTTGCGAACTTCTTGAGATCGACCGCTTCGATCTGGTTAACCAGACTGATGGCTACGCCTCGATTGCCGGCTCTGGCCGTTCGGCCGGCCCTGTGAATATATTGATCGGTGTCTTTGTGCATATCATAGATAAAAACGTATTCAAGGTTGCTTATGTCTATGCCCCTGGCGGCAATGTCTGTTGCTACGAGAAAACGCAGACTTTTCTGCTTGAGCTTTGCCATTACTATTTCGCGGGCGCTCTGACTGAGATCGCCACTTATCTGGTCAGCGTCATAACCAAAGCGTTTAAGAATGGCGGCAACATATTCTACTTCATTGCGGGTATTACAGAAGATTATGGCATTATCAGGGTCTTCGAGCTCAATGACCCGCATCAGGGCGCGGTCTTTCTGCATCGGGTCAACGATGTAATATATGTGATCCATTTCAGAGACATGCACGCCGTCACCGCTGAACGTTAAAAATTCCGGGTTGTGAAGAAATCGGCTTGAAAGACGCTTAACGCTGTCGGGCATTGTGGCCGAAAACATGGCCGTGCATCTGCGTGCCGGCAAAAATTCTCCGATTCGCACCATGTCACGATAAAAGCCCATTGACAGCATCTCGTCAGCTTCGTCAAAAACCAGATACTTAAGGGTTTTGAGGGTGAGCGAACCACGAATCAGGTGGTCGAGCAGAGGACCGGGGGTGCCTATTATCAGGTTTACCCCGTTTTTAAAGGCATCAAGTTGTGGTTTATATGAGGTGCCGCCATATACGGCCACTGCACTGATCTGCATTTCGGCAGTCAGTAACTGAAATTCGTTATACACCTGCTGCGCCAGTTCGCGGGTTGGCACCAGTATCAGTGCCTGGCAACCCTTCTGGGCATCACGCAGACGTTCACAGATCGGCAGCAGAAATGCACCTGTTTTGCCGCTTCCGGTTCTTGACTGGACGATTACGTCACGATTAGCCAGCAGATAGGGTGAAACTCCAGCCTGGACGGGCATGAGATCCTGCCAGCCTCTTTTGCTGAAAGCCGCCTGGATGTCCTGGCTGAAATCCTGGATGGCTGAAGGTGGAAGAACTTCGACGAAGCTTCCGGGGGTGTCGTGTTGCAATGGTTCGGTTTCCGGGTCCAGGGTCATAGTCTGATAACCTTTCGTTCTTATTCTTTAGTTTTCGCTATTTTATGAGGGTTTTTGTTGCCTGTCAAAGATTAATATCGTGTGGTAAAAATACCTCTAACGATTGGGTGGCGATTTTGCCTTTGTTGGGGTAAAAATGCCTCGCATTTGTAGCTGTTCAACTTCAAGTTGCTGCTAACTGCTTGTCAGAGCTGCTTTTTTGTAGCTGGCATTCAAATTGCTACAGACAGTCTGTAGAAAAAAAATTTCAGCTCTGCTGAATACAAGTCATTTGAGTTAGCGCAAGGCGTCTCTCTAACCTCTTCGCAAGACTCGAGCAGAATTTGTTACAGCAGCACTTAGAAAAAACACTGGCTGCCCTGGAAGGTTGGATTATAAGGAGCTGAAAGGTCAGCACCCCGGTTTTTCGGGGTCTTTTTTTTTGGTCGTAAATCAGCTGCTTTGGTCATGGTCATGTTTCTTAACGCCCTGTTCTTCTTCAAAATTTTCGTCGGCGTGGCTCTCATCGTCAGATAGCAGCATCACTTCGAGGGGGTTCGGGCTTTCTGATAACTCGTTCGATTCAGAGTCTTTATCAGGTTTGACAAAGAAAAGAATGACCAGAAAGACCAGCAGATAAAATATGTCGCCGGCGTATTTTACCCAGACCGGGGTTTCGATTTCGTTCACGGCCTCAGTCCTCCCTTTATTCGGGCAAAAGAACCGCGCCATTTTTCGAGTCGGGCT
>JAQUZA010000079.1 GCA_028691595.1 Candidatus Rifleibacteriota bacterium | reverse complement strand
AGACAGCCCGCAACGTGGCGTTGTTGAAAAGACCCGCCAGAAAACTACCCGCCCTTCGATGTATAAGGTGTTTCTGCTCAATGATGACTACACCACCATGGAATTTGTCGTCGAGGTTCTCGAATCGGTTTTTGGTCGCTCAAAAGTCGATGCTACCAGTATTATGTTGCATGTTCATCGCAACGGCAAAGGGCTGGCCGGAGTTTTTACCCGTGAAATCGCTGAAACCAAAGTGGCGCAGGTACATGCTCTTGCCCGCGAAAACGGTTTCCCGCTCAAATGTGATATGGAGAAAGAATGATCAGTAAAGATCTTGATATTATACTTCAGGCTGTTATCAACCAGGCTGCTGACGAGTGCCACGAATACATTACCGTTGAACATCTCCTTTATGCGCTGCTTCACGATAAAGAGGGTGCAGAAATCCTAAGAGCCTGTGGCTGTAACCTTTTCGAGCTCGAAAAAGATCTCGATGAACACCTGGCAGCCAATGTGCCTCAGAATACCATTGGCAAAAATTCTGAACCTGTGCCGACCATGGCTTTTCAGCGCGTCATTCAGCGCATGATGATTCATGTTCAGGCCTCTGAAAAGAAAGAAGCCCGCTCAGGTGACCTGCTGATCGCAATTTTTTCTGAACCCGATTCGCATGCCGTCTTTTTTCTTCAGAAGCAGAACGTAAGCCAGCTCGATGTGCTCAACTACGTCTCTCATGGCATCCGTAAGGCCGGCGAAAGCGAAGACGGCTATACCGACGCTGAACCGCATGATGCTGAAGACGGCGTTGAAGCTCAGTCCGGCGGTGACCCTCTGACCAGCTTTGCTGAATGCCTCAATGACAAGGCGGCCCGTGGTGGAATCGACCCGCTGATCGGTCGGCGTGCCGAAGTTTCGCGGGCAATTATTGTTCTCAACCGGCGGCGCAAGAATAACCTTATTTTTGTCGGCGAACCGGGGGTTGGCAAGACTGCCATTGTTGAAGGCATCGCCTTGCGCATTCACCAGGGAACTGTGCCGGAAACCCTGAAAGACACTAAGATTTATTCTCTAGATATGGGCGCTCTGCTCGCCGGAACAAAGTACCGCGGTGATTTTGAAGCCCGCCTCAAGGCAACCATGAAGAGCCTCGAGAAAATTCCCGGGGTCATATTGTTCATCGATGAGATTCACACGATAATCGGGGCAGGTGCCGTCAGTGGCGGTTCTCTCGATGCCGCCAATATTCTCAAGCCGGCTCTGGGTACCGGTAAGTTCAGATGCATAGGTACCACGACCTTCGAAGAATTCAAAAATTTTGATAAGGATCGCGCCTTTTCGCGCCGCTTTCAGAAAATCGATCTGTATGAACCCAGTGCTGAACAGACGCGCCGCATTCTTATCGGTCTGCGCCCGGTTTATGAAAAATTTCATGGTGTTACCTTCACAAAAAAAGCTCTGCGTGCCGCTGCCGAGCTTTCGGCCAAATATATCCAGGAACAGTTTCTGCCTGATAAGGCAATCGATGTTATGGACGAAGCCGCCACCATTCTTAAACTTGCCCGCAAGGGCAAAGGTCAGCTTGTGGTAAAACAGGTGCACATTGAACGTGCGGTTGCGAGAATCGCCAGAATTCCGTCAAGGCGTATTTCGACCTCTGATCTTGATAAACTCAAGAATCTTCAGACAGAGCTCGAGACTGTCATTTTTGGTCAGGATAACGCCATTGAAGCCATGGTTCGGGCTATCAAAATTTCCCGGGCCGGCATGACCGGCGCAACCCGCCCGGTAGGTTCGTTTTTGTTTACCGGCCCGACCGGAGTTGGCAAGACAGAAGTCGCCAAACAGCTTGCCAGTTCGCTTGGTGTGAATTTCCTCAGGTTCGATATGAGCGAATATATGGAAAAGCATGCAGTGGCGCGTTTTATCGGAGCGCCTCCTGGCTATGTCGGTTATGAGCGGGGTGGGGCACTGACTGATTCGATACGCAAACACCCATATTCGGTGCTGTTGCTCGACGAAATCGAAAAGGCCCACGAAGATGTTTATAACATTCTGCTGCAGGTCATGGACTACGCGACCCTTACCGATAACACCGGCAAAAAGGCCGATTTTCGTAATGTCATACTGATCATGACCTCTAACGCCGGAGCCAGAGATATGGCCAAAGGGTCGATAGGGTTTTCGCGCAGCGCCAATGATGCAGAATGGAAGGGCAAGGCGGCGATCGAGAAGCTTTTTACCCCTGAATTTCGCAATCGTCTCGATGGCATTATCACTTTTTCTGCTCTGACTCAGGAAACCATGAAACTTGTGGTTGATAAATTCATCAGGGAACTCAACGCTCAGCTCGCAGAACGCGATGTGGTGCTTGAACTCGATGAAACCGCAAGGTTGTGGCTGGCTGAAAAAGGTTATGACCCTGTTCATGGTGCCAGACCCCTCGCAAGGGTCATACAGCGCGAAATAAAAGATGCTCTTGCCGAAGAAATTCTTTTTGGCCGCCTGCAGAAGGGTGGCCATGTGCTGATTAAGAAGTCTGGCAGTTCAGAAGCACTTGAATTTATTATGCCTGATTGCCAGCAGGTTGCCTGAATAAAGATATTTTTCGGGCAAAATACTAATTAAACTCCTGACATCTGCCGATGTGACCCCCGGCGTAGAGTACGCCGTCAAAAAGTTTACACAGCTGTGGCCTGTTTAGAACGCTTCAGAAATGATACCGTTTTAATGGTTGCCATGCTGGGTAGGCGAAAAGGAGCTGGGTATGAAGAAAAATACCGCAATAGTCGCATTGGCAGCCTGGCTGTTAACGTCGTCGGCCTGGGGTCAGAGCTATTCGAGTTCGCATGTGCAGCTGAAACAAAATGGTTTTTCAAGCTCGATGCAGAATGCTTACAGCCGTCCGGCCAACACTTATCAGACAACACAGAGTGCGCCTGAATATTATGGGCAGACAGAAATGCTGCCGCCAATTACTGCCGGCCCTGGTGCGGGTGGCGCGCCTCAGCAGATGAGTCTTCCACCAATTACCCGCTCAGAGGATGTCGGCGGCGTGCGTCTCTCTGACAACATTGCCCAGCCGGTTCCAATGGCCAGAAATGCCAAAAAGAGAGCCCCGGTTGTTAAGAGCGGTGGTAACAGAGCCGTTGCCAGGAATAATGAGATTTTTTCACAGGAACCTCTCGATCTTCCGCCGGTCACCAGTCTGCCGGTGCCATCGAGAACTGTTCTTCCCCCGCTTTATTCTGACACCATGATGACTGTTCCGCTTGAAGAAGCCGTTACCAGGGTTCTGGCATGTAATATGTCGGGGTTTACCGGGTTGACTCACACTACTTCAGCCGATGTCAGCAAGGCCGGCTCATTCAAGATGGGTTTTCACTCGAGCTGGTTCGATCTGGATCGCGTATATGACCGTGTTCTAGCCAGCAACGAAAGCGGTGATATGCTTGAATTGCCAATATTTTTCAACTACGCCGTGACTGATGATCTCGAAATCATTTATCACATACCCGTCGTTGATTACACCATCAAGTCAAGGATTCTCTGGACCCGCGATATATCTGAATCCGGCACTGGTGATTCAAAACTCGGCTTCAAATACCGGGTTTTCGATAACCCGCAGTATCAGATGCGCGGCGCTTTTGGTCTTGGCTTCAAATTTCCGACCGGCAACGATGATAAGGGCCTTGGAACCGGCAAAACCGACTTCGAAATCTTCACCGCTTTCAGCAAAAGCTTTGAAAAGATCGTTGGCCATCTCAATCTTGGTTACGTCATGACCGGTGACCCGAATACCCAGTTTTACCCCGATGGCCTTGCCGACAAGTTCTACTACAACTTCGGCATTGAATACCCCCATACCCACAACGTTACGGTCATGGCCGAAGTGGCCGGTGAAGACTGGGGTTCAGAGGGCATGAAGGTCGATGTTATCCCGGGCTTGCGCTATACTCCGACCGAAAACTTCGCTTTTGAGGTTGGCGTGCCAATCTCGGTGTCAAATGACCAGCGCTATGGTTATAACTATAGACTGGTTCTGGGGCTTACCACCTTCTTTCAGTAAAGAGTTTCCTGAATTCCGCGTAGCCACCGACCGCCCCTGTAAGTGCGGTCGGTGGCTTTTCTGAAACTTGGAAATATTTGAATTTCAGCAAATTGAGCATTCTGAAGAACAAAGTTGCGGGTTCATTTTTTCAGAATCCGGTGATATTTTGACCAACCCGGCGGAAATATTTTGTCTGCCGATGTGAATCGATCACTTTATAAAAGATCAGATTCATAAAAAAAAGGCCCGCCCCTTGTCAGGGCGGGCTTCCAACTTAACTGTTAAATCAGATCGGAGATTACTGGGTCTTTTCGCCGCATTCGGGGCAGAACTTAACGCCGCCCGGGATATCGGCATTACATTTGTCGCATTTAAGAGTCTGGGGTTTGCCGCATTCAGGGCAGAACTTGGCACCCTGCTTGATCTGAGCGCCGCAGCCGATACAGGCTACTGTGCCGGTTGAATTGGGCTTGCCACATTCGGGGCAGAATTTGGCGTTGGCATTCATCGAAGCACCACAGCTGCACTGCACGGTTGGGGCTGCCTGTTGTGGTGCCTGCTGACCCATATTGCCCATCATGCCCATGCCGGCACCGAGACCCATACCCGCACCCATGCCTACACCCATGCCGGCCATGCCGTTGGGGTTGGAGGCAGCAGTGTTGAGGGCATTGAGTTTTTCGACGGTTGCGTAGGCATTCAGACCCTGATTGTTTATCTGACCCATGGCGTTGATTGCATGGGCATCGGCCATTTTGTCAGAAATTTTGTCGATGCGTTCCTGGGTCTTTTCGTCAAAGTCGGTATTTTCGATGCGGAAATCCGACATTTCGAAGCCCAGCGGGGCAAATTCAGGAGCCACAACTTCGCTGAGTTTCTTTGAAAGCTCCATGCGATTTTTGTCGATTTCAGCATAACTGAAACCGGCAGTGGCAAAAATATCAGTCATTGGCTGCAGAACGCGATCAACGATGACGTTGCGAATAGAGCTTATTGGCAGCACTTCAATGTTGCTGGCGAATTCTGTGAAGAATTTGCGGACATCGGTAATGTGAAATGAAAAGTTGCCGAATGCTCTCATGCCAACCGGGAACTTATAAACCGGGTCAGTATACTTGACCGGAGCTTTGGTACCCCACTTCTGGTTGACGAATTCAGTGATTCTGACAAAGTAGACATGCGCCTTATGCTCAGAGGTGAAGTTCTGCATGATCTTGGTAAGAGTGGTCAAGAAAGGAATGTTGGCAGTTTTTAGCTCGAACATGCCTGGGTAATCATGAATGGCGCGGATCTGGCCTTCATAGACGAAGATGGCGGCCTGCCCCGGGTTGATGATGAGCTTGGTAGCATTTTTAAGCTCGTCACTTGCGCCGTCCCAGCGCCAGATGAGCAGATCAGGATCTGCATCCTTCCATTCGATTACGGACCGTGTCTGATTAGCGAAAAAGCCCATGGTTTCCTCCCGGATGTTCTTTGAAATACTGATTCACGATGTGAGTCAAAATCAGTATAATGAAATTAGTCTTGCTTATCAATACCTGATACTCGCGTTTTTTGTTGCTTTTGTTCGTAAACGGCAGATTTTACACCCCACCGGAGAAACCCCATGACCACCGACAACCCGCTGCTGCAGACACTTGAAGCCAAAGATGCCGAAAAGGGCCTGAAAATGATAGAGGCCGGCGAAAATTTCAGAATTGCCGATGCAACAGGTATCACACCCCAGCATCTTGCTGCAAAACATGGCATGAAAGAAGTTCTCGTGGCTCTTCTTGAACGTGGTGCCGAAGTCGATGCTCCAAATGTCGATGGAGTAACCCCTCTGCACCTTTCTGCCGCCCGCGAAAAACCAGAAACGTTTTTAGTGCTGATTATTCACGGTGCTGATCTGCACAAAGCTGAGCGTGACGGCTGGACCACGCTTCACTGGGCTTCTTTTCGCGGTTGTCTGCCCATTGTTGAATCTCTCGTCAGCCTGGGGGCTGTTGTGAACCTTGCCGATAACGATGGCTGGACCCCTTTGCACCTGGCGGCACAACAGGGCCACTTCGCCGCTGTACAATCTCTGATCAATGCAGGCGCAGATCGCTCGATGAAAAACGAAAGCGGCCAGACCGCAATCGATCTGGCCGCCTCTCAGAAGCACGAAGATATTGTCAGTTTTCTAAGTCGATGAGCTTGTCGCTTTCATCTTTGACATCATCGGGGTTTATGCCGGTAAGATCGCTGAAACCGCCGCTCTGAATCCAGGAGTCAAGTTGCTTGGCACGCATGATCAGAAATGGGTGCGACATTGTCGAAGTGATGAAAGCTGTATAAGTCTTGTTGATGAAAGATTCATCAGAAGCATCTTCGTAAGCTCTTATCTGCCTTAAAAATTCACCCTCATCCATTTCGCTGTAAAGCTTGGGTGAAGCAGCTGCCATCTTCATGAAGGCCCGGTTGGCGATATGCTGATTCTGCACGCAGATAAGACCCGAACGGTCAGCAGAGAGCTCTGATTTGCGCTCCCAGTCGTACATTGCCATTTCCAGGCCTTTGCTCAGCAGGGCCGAAATGCCAAAGGTAGCACCAGCGGCAATGTCGAGAACCATCTTGAAGTTGCGGGCCATGGTTCGATAGAGAACGTGCCCGCATTTGATGTGCCCAAGCTCATGAGCCAGCACGAAGAAAATCTCTTCTTCGTCCATGGCCTCGATCAAAGCAGAGGTCAAAACGATGAACGGGCGGGTCTGCCCATATGTGAAGGCGTTCGGAATCGGGTGGGTGGTGACATACAGTTCCGGTTCCTGCATGTCAAGTATTCTGGTCGCATAACGCAGGGTTTCACGAAGTCTTGGCAGCATTTTTCCTTTAACATGAATGTTGCTGGCCAGATTGGTAATGCGAAAAAACTGCTCGAAACCGATTTCCATCAGTTTGGTAACCAGAAACTCAAACCCTGGTATGGCCTGCAGGGCGCTGATTGCCTGGCGATCCCAGGGGTGTTGAAAACTCTCTGCTTTGAGGTTCGGGAAGGTTTTAAAACGTCGTTTCGTTGTGTTTTCCTGGTCCAATGCCTCTCTCCTTGTCAGTGGGGTGCACGCTAACTTTTCACAGTATAGCACAAAGCAGATTTGCATGTTTTTAATGACAAGCCGTGGTTTTTGTTTGCAGAACAAGGCCGGCAGGTTTGTTGCGGTTCTCGGGCCGGGGTGATAAACTGCAGCAGACAAAAACAGAAGAGATGAGTCATGCTTAACGCCAATTGCGCCGGAAAAAATAGAAACCTCAAGTTTGGCACTTTTGCCGGGGTTTTTACGCCGAGTATTTTGACCATATTCGGCGTTATCATGTTTATGCGTGCCAACTACGTGGTTGGTGAAGCCGGTATTTTCAATGCAGTGTTGATTTTGTTTCTCTCACAGTTTATAACCCTTCTGACCACGCTTTCGGTGGGGGCAATCTCGACAAACATGCCGGTAAAGGGCGGCGGGGCCTATTTTATGGTCTCGCGTGTTCTTGGTGCCGAATTTGGTGGGGCAATCGGCCTGGCCCTCTTTGCAGCCCAGGTTGTGTCGATCGCTTTTTATCTGCTGGGGTTTGCCGAGGCGGTAACCAAAGCTTTTCCGTCACTGGCGCCCTATTTTCTTTATGTCGGGCTTGGCGCGGCAGTAATCCTTTTTTTGATCGCCAGGGTTGGGGCAGACTGGGCCATTAAAACTCAGTATGTGATCATGGCCATTCTTTTTTCTTCGATATTCATCTTTCTGGCTGGTGCCTGGAATTCTTTCAGCCTCTCACAGTTCCGGCTGAACTTCGAGCCCGCTCCGGGTGCGACCGGTTCGACCGGTTTCTGGGCTCTTTTTGCCATTTATTTTCCGAGTGTTACTGGTTTTATCGCTGGCATAAACATGTCTGGTGACCTCGAAAATCCCGGAGAAAATATGACCAGGGGCACGCTCTATGCCTTGCTGGTAGCAACGACCGTTTATTTTCTTCAGATTATCTTTTATGGCGGCGGCTTTGCTCGTGAGATACTTATCGCAACTCCTTTCAAAATAATGCTTGAAAACGCCTTGTTTGGGGCCGGGTTTATGGTCGTGGCCGGCGTATATGCCGCAACCCTTTCGAGTGCCCTCGGCAGGTTTGTTGGCGCGCCAAGGGTGCTGCAGGCCATTGCCCGTGATGAAATCATCCCATTTCTAAAACCATTTGCCAAGGGCTACGGGCCAACCGATGAACCGCGCATGAGCCTCTATTTTTGCGGTGTTGCCACCGTTATTCTGCTTTGCCTGGGTGGTGATGGTTCGGGTGGAGAATTTTTGAATTCAGTCGCTTCAATCATGGGCATGTTCTTTCTTTTTACCTTCGGGCTTCTGAATCTGGCGGCATTTATTGAATCATATTCTAAAAACCCCTCATTCAGACCCAGATTTAGGTTCTTTCACTGGTCTTTAGCTTTGGCCGGCGTTATTGGCAGTTTTGGCTCGGCCTTTCTTGTCGATTACAAAGCAGCATCAGTGGCGCTGCTGGTTGTTGCCGTGCTCGTCTGGTATCTCCGCCAGCGAGAGATGGCGATTTCGTTTGGCGATGCCCGTCGCGGCTATCTCTACAGCCGTATCAAAGATAACCTCTACTCTCTTCAGAGCCTGCCTGATGATGCCCGTAACTGGCGGCCTTCGATCATGGCATTGAGTGGCAACCCAAATTCGCGTGAAACCATGGTATCTTACGCAGTCTGGTTGAATGCTGGCCGGGGTATTGTTGTGCTGGCCAATATTCTCTATGGTGATCTTCCTGCCCTTGCCGTCGAGCGTTCGGCAGCCGTAATTCAACTCGACAACTTCCTCAAGGAAAAAAACATTCAGGCCCTGTCTCAGGTTGTCGTTGCCTCTGATATTCTGAGCGGGGTGCGTACAATTCTGCGTGGCTCTGCCTACGGCCCGCTGCGCCCTAACATCTTCGTCTGCGGCTGGAAAGGCGATACCCGGGGCCAGGAAAACTATGTTGAATTTCTGCGTGAGGCAACATTTTTAAATATCAGTCAGATTCTGGTTTATAACCGCGGCTTACCCGATCTTGAACGGAAAAAACGCATCGATGTCTGGTGGCGCGGTCATAAAAACGGGCCTTTGATGGTTTTGATGGCTCATCTGCTCGTTCATAACTGGGAATGGTCTGGTTCTCAGATTTTCTTGAAAAGGGTGGTTTCAAGCCCCGCCGAAAAAGAAGAGGCTCTTAAAGAGCTTATGACGCTCATTTCGTCTTCAAGGGTCGATGCAAAAGCAGAAGTCGTCGTTGCTGAAGGCTCTTTTGTGGCCGCTTTGCAGAAAAGCTCGTTTGATGCCGACTGTATTTTCCTGGGCTTCGAGTTACCAGATCCTGGCCATGAGGCTCAGTGGCAGGCTGGCTATGACATGATGCTGCAGAAAATGCCCACAACTCTGCTGGTGCATTCGGCCGATGGCAAAGATTATCTCAGCCACTGACCCGGGTTATCAAAACCCGAGCCAGTTCATAACGTTGCCCGCAAACGATACCAGGCCGGCAGAGAAAATCAGTATCCAGAGAGGCAGACGGTAGTGGTAGCCGTCGACAACTGTTAGTTCTTCACTATTCTCATCATCGCCCTCTTCATCCTCGGCAATCAGACCTGACCATTTCCTGATTCCATAAAAAAAGAAGCCGATCAGCAGCAGAAAAAGGCAGAAGTTGAGTATTACGATCCACATGCTCTGATTATAGACTTATCTGGCCGGCAAATTCAACAGTTCAGGTGGCGCTTGAAAGTTTGATGAGTTCTGAAATGGTGATAAAACGGTAACCATGGGCTTTGAAAGCCTTGATCATCGTTGGCAGCATCATTGCCGCTCCCGGGTGAATGTCATGAAACAGAACGATACTGCCCGGGCCAACCGACTTCATCACCCGGTAAAGAATCATATCGGGGTTTTTGTTCTGCCAGTCACGGCTGTCTGAGTCCCACATGACTTCGTGCCAGCCAGCCCCATGCAGCATGCTTTTGACTCTCGAACTCGTATGCCCGAACGGCGGCCTGACAATATTGCACGACTTTGCCGTAATACCGCTGATCAGGTCATTGGTGCGCCGCAGGCTTGCCATGGCTTCGGCAGTTGAACTTTTTGCGAGGCTCTGGTGCTCCCAGGTGTGATTGCCGATATCATGGCCTTCTGCGGCCATCCGGCTTAAGATGTCCGGGTAAGTTTCGGCTCTGCTGCCGACCACAAAGAAGGTGCCCTTAGCCCCCTCATTTCGCAGAATATCGAGAATTTCACGCGTATATGAGTGGTGTGGCCCGTCATCAAAAGTCAGGGCAATATAGCGTTCGTGTGGTTCGGCCTTGAATGAAGCGACTATCTCAAGGCAGTCTTTATTACTGAGGGGGCTGAAAGGCTTACTGATATTCTGCCTGGCAGCCTTTCCGGGAATAGTTGGCGAGGGCGACGAACCGTAAATATCTTCGCTGCCGGTGCGCTTATTACCATTGGGATAAAGGGGGTAAAGGCCAATATTCCCTGTGTCGACCGGGGCTTTGTAGCTGCCGAGAGTCATCGGGCGCGAACGGCCCATTTCAGGCAGAGCAACGTGATACCCGAGCTCGGCAAGCTGGTTTAGAGCCGGCTGAAAGCCTGGATTACCTTTCAGACAGGTTTTAAAGCAAACAGCTGCTGCTGCAGGGTTTCCTTCTTCTTTTTCGAGAAGCCCAAGATTATAGCTTATCCAGAAAGAGGCCGAATAACTCAAACCGGTCTTGAAAATCAGGCGGGCTTCTTCACGCCTGC
>JAQUZA010000078.1:9484-10813 GCA_028691595.1 Candidatus Rifleibacteriota bacterium | reverse complement strand
AGATAGTCTGCGTAAGAATATTTTTCAGGTTTCTTGCGTTTAGCTCCGACCATGATTTGCTCCAGTTTGTTAATCAGGCGACTTTTTAATCGCTTAAAATCAGTAGGGAGAGTATTTGAAAAAATCAGAATCTTTTTGAAAGGGCATATAACGGTAGCGGTTGAGCTGAACAATCTTTCGTTTGAAAATTACCTTGCATTCGGCAATCAATTGGGTAGTAAAAGTGCCGATGATCGTGGTTTTGTCTTTATCAGAATAGTTGTAATAGCGACCCTGGGATTTTACCAGGAGCACGCCTGTAGTGGCCACATTTGTCGTGCTGGTAGCCGGGTATGAAGTTACCCTGAAGAAATAAGGTGGGCTCGCCGGCTGTGAATCCAGGATATAGTTATCAAGTGTTTCGTTAAGGAATATCCAGTCAGACGGAACAGAAGCCACGAGGGTTTTGACTCTGGTATTATCCCAGGTTATTCCTGACGGAATCTGGATCGGGCTCCAGCTTGAACTGGTAGAAGTTACATAGGTGCGGCTGGCAACTGCGGTTATGCTGTCGTCAAACATCGAGCGGTTTTTCTGCGCGATAGCAATCGCATAGTTGATTCCGGAAAATGCAGCATCCATGGCTCGGTCTGACTGGTCGATCATTCCCTGGACTTCGATCTCGGTCTGCACCATTTTCATGTAGGCTGTGGAAACGGTCATCAGCAGACCGAAAATCAGCATGATCATGATAATGCCGGCCTGACCGGTTTTTTGTAGTGTTTTGCCCATTTTCAGCCTCCTGCCGCCGGGGCGGTCAGAACGATGCTTTCGCTGCTAACGATTTCCCGGTCGAAAATGTTGAGGTCTTCTTCATCAGTGCGTATCTGCAGGCTTATTTTGAGGGTCCAGGTTGAGATTCTTTCAACCTGAAACAGGCTGACGTTTCTTGCCATTCTGGTGTTCCAGCTTTTCTTTTTGCTTTCATCTGCACTGCCGATGAGTCTTTGCAATACCATCTTTGAATCCGGAACTCCGATCTTGAAAGTTTCGGTGGTTCCTGAAATCAGCATTTTGTAAGCAAGAGCATTTTCTACGGTTACCAAAGTGGAGGCGTGAGGGGCTTCGATTTCTGTGGCTTTCATGAGATCCTGTTTGATCAGGTCGAATGCCATGCGCGAATAGTTTTTGGCGGCGATTTTGGTCTGGCCTTTCTGCCAGACCATTGCTCCATATTGAATATAGGCTATAACCGCAACCATCATCATGGTCATGACAATGGTTGCGGTAAGCACTTCGACCAGAGAAAAGCCTCTGGTCTTGCGGGTCATGCTGTGCCGTTTTGAAGTT
>JAQUZA010000078.1:0-9474 GCA_028691595.1 Candidatus Rifleibacteriota bacterium | reverse complement strand
GTTTGCGGGTTACCATAAAACATCCTCACCATTAACAGCGTCATCATCAACAGCATAGGATTCTGAGGATAACACTCCCATCGCGTTAAGGTATACTCTGATTCGTGAACTTCCGTATTCGAACAGGATGAAACATTCCGGCAGCAGCTTTTTGTTTGTTTCACTTATTCCGGCGGCGTCATGGGTTACGAGATAGCCATCGGGCCAGAAATAAATGACCCGCGGTGCGAGATAAGCTTCTCTGGTAACCGTTACCCCGGGGTCAATTTCGATTTCTTCGTTATCGAGAACACTTTCCCAGTTAATGCTGTCGTAGTCTTCTTCAGTAACGCCGGTCGAAATGTCGGGCGGTGTGTTTCCTTCAAAGTAACCGGTATGTATTTGAACTTTATAGGTGTCGCCACCTGGCGAAAAAATCATGCGGTGCAGGGCCTGTTCCTGCATTGCTTTGTATTTGCCCATGCGGATATTCTGCACCACGACTTCGGCGACCGCCTTGACCCGCTCGGAAGAATAAAAATTGGCCGCGCCCGGCAGCACAATGCTGCTGACCACCGCAATAATTGCCATGGCAGTCATGACTTCCATCATGGTGAAAGCTTTTCGCGCGCGCAACACAAATAGTTCAGACAATGGTGTTTTCATGGTGTGAATTTCCAGATATTTGCATCGCCTCCGGTTGAATGGTTTGTCGCGCCTCCAATCAGGTAAATTGCCGACCCGCATGGCACGGCGGTTTTTGCAAAGTTTTTGGCTATGGCCATTGTGCCGAGTGATCTTACTGTCTTTGTTTCCGGGTTCCAGGCGACGGCATCATTTAACGGAGTTGCACCGACAGATGCGCCGATAGAACCACCGAACATAAAAATCTCATCGCCGAATGAGCAGGCGGCAGCATTGTCACGTTGTAACAGAGAACCGTTGGCTGGAAATTGGGCCATATTATTAAGCATAATATTAGTCCAGGAATTGGTGTTGAAGTCAAAGACATCGACGCTGTTCAGCAGTGTTGAACCGCGCCTGCCGCCAACGCGATAAAGCTTGCCTTTATGCCATACGAGCGAATGGTAGGCTCTGTCATCAGTGCCGGCGGCTCCGTTTTCCAGCGGAAATTTGGGCAGAGATCTGCAAATCCCGATTGATTGATCGTTTGGTCCGTTATAATTGTCTTTGCCATGGGGCCAGTAAACAAGAACCGTGCTGGTCGCACCCCCGCCAACCACAATTCCGTAAGGGGTCGTGCAGGCCGCTCCATCAGTTGTCTGTGTTTCGCCACGCATGTCGGTCATTGTTTTGGTCATAACCGGCTTGTTTGATGCTGCGGTTGCGGGCATGGAGCTGAAAAACTCTATCTCCCATGCTTCGATTTCGCTTGTCCAGGAATCATTACATACAAGTCGGTAGTGTCTGTAAGAGTTTGGGTTGGTTACATGATAAGTGTTCCAGGCAGTATTGTCTGGATTAGTATTTGTGGCGGCACCATTAATATTGAGCGTTGACCATGAAACTCCGTCTGTGCTGTATTGAAATAAGAAATTTTTGATTCCATCGTCGGCATTTTCGCAATGAATTCTTACAATATCAATGTTGTCAGGTGTTCCAAGATCAAGTGCAATCCAATGCGGAAATCCGGAAGTTGTGTTTGTATCCCACTTGTCAGTATTATTGACATTGCCGTCGAACACCTTGCTGCCGTAATCGCTGCTGCCATGGGCTGACCATGAAACGACTTTAGTGCCAAAAGTGGCTTTTTTATTTGCAGCATCGACTGTACCTGCTCCCAGCGGTGAAATCCGTCGAACCCCTTCATTAAAAAGTTTTAAATCACGAACCCCCCAATAATCGGGGTCACCATGGTTAGTGATTGCCGTGAATTTAAAATACCTGTATGCTACATTGTTTGCGAAGCCCAAGCTGAAGTCAGTGTCATTATTCGCTGTAACAGTTCCAGTTACAGCTAGCGGCCAATTTGAATCATCATTGCTGCCCTCAAGCTTAAAGTTCTTAACTCCACAATTAGTCGTGATGTCGTTATCTAACCAAATTTTATTAACAACCACTCTTTTGTCATCCGAACCTGTGTCATATTTTATCCATTGATTTGAAGAGCCGGCCAGCCAGATGTCTCCCGACCCAGTTGAGTGGTCGAATGCTCTCCAGGCTTCTCTGGTTGATATTTCGTTTGATTTGGTTACTCTGGAAATGGTTGGGTCAGAATTTGCTTTGTCAGCGGCTGACATTTTTTGATTGACGATATACTCTGTCGTTGTTACTGCGGGCGGGTCAAAAGATGAGGTGACGGTTTTGGTTTCGGGGTTGTATTTTTGAACCCAGGCCAGATTGTTGCCGCCGGAATCCATGCCGTTAAAAACGTAGATTTCGTTGTCGTAGGCGACAGTTGAGTGGCGTTTTATTGCCTTGGAGAGTGTTGTCGCAAGGGGTGGAATATTCGAAGTATAGACTTTTGTGGGATCAAAAAAGAAAATTTTATCAGTCGGTGCTGAATTGAGTTCGGGCGACCCGCCCATGATGTAGATTCCACCGCTGGCGAGAGCAGCGTTGCTGTTGCCGCTGACTGTCAGGCTAAGGGTCGCAACCCATTGATAAGTTCCTTTTGTGGTCGATGATTTGAAAACGTTGTATGGGGCGGCGGCAAGAACGGTTGGTTTTGCTGACATAGTGGCGATGAAGTCGATTTTACCAAAATTACTTGGAAGGGATGATTCTGCAATGGTGTCACCGGGGAAATTAAAACTCGTTGGCTCAGAAATATTGAAAAACATTACCGTGTTGTTATCTTCTCTGGCTGCAATAAGGGATTGTCCATCGTCTGAAACTACAAGCTGGTTGTCTGTAAAGTCAATGCTTGCAGCGCCATAGTCTATTCTTGTTGCAGGTTTTCCGGGCTTAATGACCCAGACGTCATCTTGGATTGTGTCAAGAAAATACAGTATGGGGTCGGCTATATCTCTGGACCAGACCATGGCACTTGCAGAATCATTGTTGCAGTTTGTCAGTTCATATATGGTCAGGAAAGTTGGCTGGAATCTGAAAGGTATGGTCGAATTGCTGGCAATGGCAGTCCAGCTGCTTCCCATTGTCATATATTTGGAGTCGCCGGAGCCTGACGATGAAATAGCACCGACGCTCTGAGTCGGGTCCGTATGGGTAAAAATGCCCTGTTTAACATTGCCGGCATTGGTGTTGTAATCGATCTGAAAAAGGGAGGTTGTATAAGAAGCCTGCGAAACCTTGTAGACAAAGGTGCCTTCAGCGCCTGTATCGTTTCTGGAACCTGCAACAAACTGGTTCACAAATAGCCTGGAATGATCCTGGTTGGCTACGGCCACCTGCATTGCATCGTATGCCGGTCTGAAGTAACCGAAATGTCTGCGGTTGGAATCACGCTTGTCAGTATTGTTACCACCTGAGACCGTATCGGCTGCAGCGAGATAAAAGTTTGCCGGATAATTTTTATAGCCGGTCCATGTGTCTCGACTGGTTATGGCATCCATCAACTTTATGCCATTGGCTGTGGTCGGTGTTGGATTAGAAAGAAAGCAGTTGGCTGCCGGGTTACCGAAAGCCCAATAAGTCGCATTGCCGACGCGGTAATCTGTTACCCAGCCTTCAAGCTGCGTTTCATGGCCGAAATTGCTGCCAGCAAAATCATACAGGTAGATTTTGTTCGGGCTGCCCTGAGTTTCAATAGCAAGAAATCTATCATCAGCGCTGATTGCTATAGAATTTGCATTCTGAGGCGGAAACCCGGAAGATTGCAAGGAATGAAACTTGATAGAATATTTCCGGTCCGGGCCAGTACCACCAGTATCCAATACCGTGCCTGCAACCATGGAGGTTTTGGGCACTGCAGCGCCGGAAATATCATAATCATGTGTAAAGGATCCACTACCGTCAGCCACATAAAGAATTACTCCAAGATTTGTTCCATTGGCCAGATCGCCGTGCCACCAGCCAACATGATAATTTGTGAGGATCATACCGCCATGCTTCCATTCGATCGGTATTGTGGTTCTAGTTTCATTGCTTTCCGCCGAAATTGAACTCCCCACGTCGCGAATCGTTTTAACGCCGCTGTTAATTTCCACAATTACTGGCGTTATATATCTTGTTCCTGCGCCCCAGCTGCCGGCAACAAAAGAAAGGTGAGTTACTTTGGTATTGACCGGAAAGTTATTGTTAAAGAGCAAAGTGATTCTTCCGCCATTGGCATCTAGGGTTCCGGTTGTAGTTTCATATGTAGTCGGCCGGGTTGTGTCTAGCGGGCCAGACAACCACCGGGCGAACCGCTCGTATTTTCCCTTGTCAGCTCCCCACTGGCGGCGGCCAACCCAGTCTAGCATTGAGCTGCCGTCTGCGTGCGCGAATAGCATGAGGAAACCGCCATTATTCATGGTTACCATCGACTTTCTCGCCCAGTTTGAGTCGAAGTTAACATCTTTGCACTTTTCATCTGGCAGACCAGCGGGTATGGTTGCGTCAGGTATCCAATATGCATTGTCCCCCCCGGTCTCGAAGGCGGCAAAAAATGTGTTGTTATCTTTGTCAATTGAGTAAGCTATCTTTTTACATTGGCCTGACCCAATCGGTAGTGTGTTGGCTATACTGCCGGAATTGATTTCATAAGTATCATGACCGCTTGCCGCACTTTCAAACCCGACTTTGAAGTTTTCGCCATCAGCTGAAATACCCACGGTTTTTGGCACTTCTCTGAGACCAGAAATGGTTTTTGTCTCTACTACAGTTTTTTTGTAGACATCAATAAACTCGACCTGTTTTGCGTCATTGCCGACCAGAACATATTGCGGTTTTCGCACTGCCATCGCCATGTTTGAATCATTCGCTGGCGCAAATTCAACAATTCTTTCGTCCGGAATGGAGCTGGTAAAACTGCCAGCCAGAGTTCCGATCGAGTCTGCGCAAAACAGTAGCGGTTTTTTCTTGTCATCGAAATAGAACTCTTTTGACCATGGGTCGTAGATAACTACATCATTTTGTTCCCTGTCTTTTTTCGAAGCCCCAATTGCTGCTCTTGCCGCTCTGAAAGGTTTTGCAGCGGTCAATGGGGGGGCGTTTGTTGTTGTGTCGAGGGGGCTTGTTGAGTCAAGAGTCTGGAACAAAACAGGGGTTTGCCTGAGATCGGTGACATAAAGCCCACCCTCATTAGTGCTGGCGCTTTTGGCATCGAATTCGTCAACTATGCCGAGATAACGGCCATCATTCGATAAAGCCATGCTGCTGGGCTTGCCTTTGAAGGTAATCTTCCAGTTTCCGGTTTGTTCAAGTGATATGGAAGAATAACGTGAAAGAGATGGTCCCGGCGAACTATCGTCGTCGTTCCAGAGAATGTAAATATCACGACCGTCAGGGGAAGTATCAAGGCTGACCAGTTGCTTAACCGAATTGCTGGCGATTTCCTGAAAAGGTAGATTAGTGTGGCTGGGGGCATACATAGGGAACCGCAAAGCACGCATTTTGTCCATAAGCCCGACATACAGCCAGCCATCATTTCCGGCGTGCAGCGCGGAATATTGATCTGTGTCAAAATTTGCCACAAGTGCTTTATTCGACAGGGCAAGAGTCCCCCAATTATTGGCATTGTCAACTTTCCATGAATAAAGAGCTTTCTCAGAATGGACAGTTGCAAAGCAATATTTTCCATCTGGTCGAAAAACCACTCCGAGGTCTTTTAAGGCTTCATCTTTTTTTGCCGCATCTTCTTTAACATAACCGGTAATAGTATTTTCTAGAAGTTTTTCGGCGGCAAAATTCGTTTCGTCGCTAACATCTGTATTTACGGCATACAGAGAATTTTTCCGCTGACAGATCAGTAATTTGTTGTTTGGGTGAACAGCCAGGTTCCAGGGGCGGTGATACTTGTTGTCTGGATGAGGTCTGTCGCCAGGTTTTGGGCAGGCAAGCAGAAGGTTGTGAACTGCGGTTTTAGAATCTGGATCAATACCGATAATCTCAACATTTTTGGCGTTTGCCAGCCAGATATAGTTATCGCTGTGGCTTGGTAAAGCTAGCATGGAAAACAGGCTGATTGAGGGAAGGGGTGGCGAGGCAGGGTCTGACGGGTCGATCTCAAGCTCGGCTCCGACATTATCGTTAAATTCAAGTTCGGCTCTTATTGTCAGGGCTTTTAAGCCGCTGATCGATTTGAGGTAATCTGACTGGATATTCTGGGTTGAGGTACCGAGCTGCAGATTTTCTTTGACTGCGACACTGACCTTGTAGCTGTAAAGGATGTTTGATACGGTTGCAATGTTAGCAAATGTTCCGGGTATTGAAGGCGAAGTGGCAATGCCGGCATTTGTAGCACCAGATGCAAGTTCTGTGTCGATGGAAAGTAGTTGTGGCTCGGCGTCAGTGTTGTAGTAAACGTAGTGATAAGTTGTTGTGGTATTGATAGCTGTGTGGTCGAAGGCACTTACTGAGAGTTCTTTGTTGAGGCGTGACCTGGCAAGCAGGCGCAGTTTTTCGTAATGATCGAACCCCTGGGTCTTTTGAACGCCCATGTGCAGGGTGCCTACGATGGGGAGAATGCAGTAGCCAGTAATAATTGTGGCAACAAGAGCTTCTACGAGGGTAAACCCACGTTTTTTTAGAAATGCAAACAGTCTTTTCATGCCAGCACCCCCCCCTTATTCCAGCCTCCACACAAGTTCCTTCGCTGGAGAATTTTTTCGACCCTGGTACAAATGCTCTTACCAGTCTATCTTTAATTTTACACTATTTTAGAATGGGAAAAGACGTTTACAGCCGAAAAAATATTTGTAGCCATTTCTTTAAGGCCAAAAATCTATTGGATAAAATTGCCCACCCCTCTGATTGTACTTTTGTTAAGTTGTTCTTGCTAAAGTAACTTTTGCCCGGTTTTCTTTTCGTATTTGATCACAATTTCTTTCAAGTCGGTTTTTGAAAAAACAGCTGGTTTATTCAGGCCCCATATTTTTCTTCCATTGATATATTTGAAATCAAACCAGGTTTCATTATCATTTCTATCTGGTATGGTTTCCCACATCATGGGAAGGTATTCATCAAAAGGGCCAAGGCCGATAATATGTTTCACCAGAATATGTATTGGCTCCCGTTTTGGAAAAATGTACGCAATTCTCAGGTTTCCATCACAAAATTCACACTTTTGGGTTAGATTACCTTGGTCCCAATCAGATGGTACCAAGACATCCAAAATGAAATGGGTAATGCCCCTAACTGAGGTAACCTCTGAAAAAACTTTTGTCTTCCGGCATCTTTCGCACTCCCACCAATATGAAGGCATGAAACATTCTCCTTTGGATCTGTTGAAAACTATAGATGTGAATGTAATCTACCATTACAACGCCCTTGAATTATACTTCAGATGGAGTTTTAAAATCTAGGTTTTACTTGGCTATCATTTTGAAACAGCTCTTTACGGAAAGCTGTTGTTTAGGTAACATTCAAAAACGAGAATTGAGGCTGTTTAAATTATTTGGAGTTGGCAGATATGAAGAAAACGGCGATTATTTTGGTTGCTCTGCTTTACTTGGGCATGAATGCTAGTTATGCTCAGAGCCCTTTCGAAGTTAATAATACGGGCGCTCAGGGGCAGAAAAATATTGTGGCGGCCGATTCTGGCAGCGAACAAACAACTTCCGGCAGCAAAAAAGAACTTTCGGGTTTTTTCAAGATTCTCAAAGGGGTTCTTGATGCTCTTAAAGCTGTTGTTGATGGTATTATTCCAGGAGCAAACGCCGCTGAGATCGACGAAATGTCGTATAACAACATCGCTGGCCAGGCTATCGGTAAGCAGCCAGCAACCACGGTTAAAACTACCAAAACAGCCGAAGGCTCACATGGAACCGGATCGGTGGATAAAGCAGCTTCAAACAATGCTTCAACGGCAAATTCGACCGGAGTGGTCGAAAGCAAATCGGCTGTTGTTGCTCCCGCAGCTGTAAAGCCAGAAACCCCGGCCGGAAAAGCTGTTTCTATTGGCTCTGCACAATTCAAAACCTGGTTCAAGGCAGCTACAGATGCCTATTGCGGCGACTGGGAATTCCCTGATGTCACCAACAAATACGGTGAAAAGATCAGCCGCGAAGACTACATGCGGGCCATCATCTGGATCGAAAGCCGCGGTATACACAAAAATGCCCGCGGAACGCTCACTAAGAGCTGGGCTGGCGCGATGGGATTCATGCAGCTTATGCCCAATACCGCCCGCGGCCTGAAAATTGACGCTAAAGACCCCGCACAAAACCTTAAGGGAGGGGCCAAATATCTCGCAGAAATCTTTAACAGCGGCGCAGTCAGCAAAAAAACCGGCGCTGAAAAGCTGATCATGGGTGCCTGCGCTTATAACCTCGGGCCCTTTTCCAGGAGCATGAAACTGTCATGGAACGAGCTTAAAGCCAGTAAAAAAATACCCGTGGAAACCCGCGGCTATGGCCTGAAACTTAAAATGTGCCTTGGCCTTGAGCTGACCGAAGGCGAACGTATGCTTGTTAAAGAATGGCTGGTAGGCCCGGGGCAGACAGTTGACAGCCTTATTGAAGAAAACTACACCAATACCAAAGGCATAGCCCGCTGAGGAACAACCATGAAAACTTCAACAATGAGTAAACTTGCGATTCTGTGTCTGCTTGCTGCCACCACCTTGTTTTCTATATCTGATTCGCTCACAGCCGCTCTTTTCGACCAGAGCGATATTTCTGTGAGCGAAAAGGGGCGACTGGTGCTTGAGTGCCGTCAGTCAGAAGACAGCATTGCCCGCAATGACCGGGTGCTGCTGCTGAATGGCAGCGATACCCTCGAAGTTTTTGCTTCTGAAGGCCGCGCCATCGAACAGGTTATCGAAGAAGACCTCGACCTCGACGGCCTGACAGAACTGCTTGTTCAAATGGATCTCGGCGGTTCAGGCGCTTTTAAAGAATTTGCTCTGCTGAAGAGAAAAGATGGCAAATACGAAACCATCTGGGAAGAAACCGGCTTCAAGGCCGGAGATGCCTCAATTGAAGATCGCGACGGCGACGGCCGCCTGAATCTCTACATCGGGTATGTCAACGCCGATGTCAGCCCTCAAAAAGATGAGGTCGCCGTTTTCACCCTCGAAAATGGCGACCTCAAACGAGACAAATAAAGAGAATTTGTTTAAGGGCTCAATAAAAATTGGTTGCTTGTACTGACTGGTGTTTCGTGATAAGGTTTATGCGAAACTGCAGGAGGTATACAATGGCAGAGGACATCACAACAACGGTTGCAACACAGACCACACCAGAGCCAAAGATCGATGAAATTAAAGCCCTGGCCGAAATAAAGAGCGCCCATAAAAAGATCCTTACCGAAATTGGTAAAGTCTTCATTGGCCAGACAAAGGTCGTCGAAGAGGTACTCTATGCCATGTTCGCTCAGGGCCATGTTCTGCTGATCGGCGTGCCCGGTCTCGGCAAAACCCTGCTGGTTAAC
>JAQUZA010000077.1 GCA_028691595.1 Candidatus Rifleibacteriota bacterium | reverse complement strand
CGTGGTCGTCGGCTATATGGGCTCGCACAAGGCGCAGATGAACTTTACCTGTATGGGTGATGGCGTCAATCTCGCTTCGCGTCTTGAAGGCGCCAACAAAGAATACGGAACACTGCTGATGGTCAGCGATGCCACCTTTCAGAGGGCGAAACATGTGGTTACCGGAAGATTTCTTGACTTCCTGGCCGTTAAAGGGAAAAAGGAACCGGTTAAAGTGTTTGAGCTGGTCTGCGAAAAAGGAAATGAACCGGCGGGATGGTTCGAGCTCTCTGAAATGTATGACCGCGCAATTCAACTGCATCTCGAAAGAAAGTGGGATGAAGCCATTGCCACATTTGAAGAGCTTTTGAAGCGTTGGCCAGACGACGGCCCAAGTCATACTTATATTGCACGCTGTAAAGAATACAAGGAAACTCCGCCCCCGGAAGGCTGGGATGGCCGATATATTCTTACTCATAAATAGGATTCTCTGCCAGAATTAGCTTCCGGGCAATTAAATTGAAAAAAATGCTGCTGAAATGTGCCAAATTGTGATAATTATTTGTTGACCGCTTTTTTTAAAACTTGATTCATGCAACAGGTCGCCGATGAAATTTGATTTTGACCCTAAACCCTTTATTGATAACGCCAGATTGATCGAAACAGAAGAAGAGCTTGCAGCATTTTTTGTGCGGGCTGCAGACCAGGATATTATTGCTGTAGATGTTGAATCTGCCGGATTTTACCGCTATTACTCCCGTGTAAATCTGATTCAGATTGCTACCAGAATTGAGGCAGCAATAATTGACCCACAGAAAATCAAAGACTTCTCGTCATTTCAGAAGTTTGCCTGTGAAAGCACCTGCATGTGGGTATTTCATGGTGGAGATTACGATATTTCAATGCTGGCACGTGATCTCGAAATCTATATTCCGTTAATGTTTGATACCCGTAAAGGCGCAGAATTTATTGGCATGCATGAGCTTGGATTGCGTTCTCTCACCGAAAAATACCTCGGCTTCACCCTTGATAAAAGACTGCAGCGCTGTGACTGGTCGAGAAGACCTCTTACCAGCGCCATGAAAGAATATGGCCTGCTCGATGCCGTCTGCCTCATTCCGATTTTTGATTATCTGGTGGCCGAACTTAAAACCCTTGGGCGATATGCCTGGGTTCTTGAAGAATGTGAATTCATTGCCCGTCAGGCCAGAGAATCACAACCCCATGAACAAGATCCATTCGCCTTTAGAATCAAAGGTTCGTCGCGGCTTTCGCCACGATCAATGGCCGTGTTGCGCGAAGTCTGGAATCTTCGTGAAGAAATAGCCAGAAAAAACGATAGAGCAACTTTTATGCTCCTTAGCAACCAAGCATTGATAGAGATCGCCCGGCAGGCACCCAGAAGCATTTCTGGTCTGAATGTCATTAAGTCTGTGAGTCGCGACTTTCTCAACCGTTATGGCGCAGAAATTCAGGCAGCCATAAGAGCCGGCCTTGAAGCTGAACTCGCGGGCCTGGAAAAACCTTTTAAACCCCGGGATAAACAGGAACTTCTCAACTCCTGGGAAGGCGAAATTGCCAAAGCACTGCGTGAAGTTCGTGACGCACTCGCCAATGAAATGAAGATTCCGGCACCCGTACTTGCCCCGACCGGCTCTATTTATGAACTTGCAAGAATTCGCCCCGAAACCCTGGGCGAACTCCAACAGAGTGAAATTCTCCATGAATGGCAGGTTAAGGTTCTGGCAGAAGACTTTTTGCCCATTCTTCAGCAGACTCCGCCACCAATGACCAGAAAATCTCGCCGCCGTCGCCGAAAACGAGCGGGGGAGCGTTGATAAGCTTTGCTGATCGCCATTTTTTTATGGCTCGAGCCAGCTGTTCCCACCAGATGAAATTATTTCTCTGTCACGCCTGAATTGCATTGTTCTCCTTCATCCCCGCGCAAGCGGGAATCTTATAAGTAGCGGATTAGATGCCCGATTGCACGGGGATGACGACTTATGGTAGCCAATGTTTTTGCTCTATATTGACAGACACCGACAGGCAGGAATGACTGCAGCAAAAATAGCGTTACAAAATATATGGATTTTGGAACACCCGGAGATTCCATTCCTGAGAGATCTCCGGCGTTTTTCAATGGCTTGAGCGGAGGAACAACGAAAAAAAACTTTTTTTGGTTTGCCTATTGCGCCTTGGGGTACCAAACCGTATAATCTAAGAACAAAGCTTAACAAGTATTATAAGTAACCAGGAGGAAAGAGCTTGAAACGTATTTCTACCATGTTCTTGGCCCTTTGTCTGCTGAGCTCGGGTTCTGCATATGCAGCCGGTATCAGTGTAAGTAGTTCACGTGGTTATGCAACCACTCTTGACATTGAATGTCCGAAAGTCAATGTTGCCGAAACCCAGGTTCTCGGTGCCAAGGCTCTCGAAATCACCGCCCCCGAGGCATCTCTCTCTTCAGATAAAGATGCACCGACTCTGCCAAAATATACCGCCATGGTAATGGTAGACCCGGCTCGTCGTCCAGTATTCCAGGTTAACAGCCTCGAATCAGAAATTATTACCATCGATGCACGCATCGTGCCCAGCAAAGGCAATTTTACCCGCAACATCAATCCTTCTGATGTTCCTTTTAACTTCGGCGAAGTTTACAGTGCTGATACCTGGTATCCCTCTGATGAAAACCTCGTGAAGATGGGTGAGCCTTTTATTTTCCGCGAAGTTCGTGGTGTAAACCTTGTTGTTAACCCGGTTCAGTACAACCCGGTTAAAAACCAGATCAAGATCCACAAGAAAATTCGTGTGACCGTTTCTGCTGACGAAAAGATTTCTAAAAACCCGATGATCAAGCTGGCCCCGATCAGCAAGTCATTCGAGCCCATTTATAAAAACACTTTCGTGAACTTTAAACAGGCCACCAGCCGTCTGCCCCGCCTCGACGAAAACGGCCGCCTGCTCATCATCGCTCATGATGCATTCATGGACGCAATGAAACCTTTCGTAGACTGGAAGAAAAAATGTGGCATCGAAGTGAAAATGGTGCCCATGACCGAAGTTGGCAAAACCAACACCGACGTTAAAGCCTTCATCCAGGAAGAATTCAACCAGGGTAACCTGACTAACATTATGCTTGTTGGCGATGCTGAACAGATCCCGACCAACAAGGGTGTTAAAGAAAATGCTGATTCTGACCCCTGCTACGTGAAACTCGCCGGTGACGATCATGTTCCGGATGCAATCATCAGCCGCCTCTCTGCAACCACTGAAAAAGACGTTGCTTATCAGGTAGCCAAGTTCATCAACTATGAACGTTTCCCGACCACCAGCAAAGCATGGTATACCAGAGCTCTTGGTATTGGTTCTGCCGAAGGCAACCCCAAAGACTATGCTTACATCGAAGAAATCCGCACAACTCTCCTTGGCAAAATGTTCACCGACATCGTAAAAGCTTACGATCCAGGCGCAACCGCAGCCATGGTTACCGCTGCTGTTAACGAAGGTGTCAGCCTTATTAACTATCTTGGCCACGGTTCGGGCACAAGCTGGGGCACCACCCGTTTCAACAACACCAACGCTTCTCAGCTCAAAAATGGCTGGCAGATGCCCGTAATCTGGGATGTAGCCTGCGTTAACGGTCGCTTTGTGAACTTCACCGGTTTCGGCGAAGCATGGATGCGCTCAGGCGACATCGAAAATCCAGCCGGTGCCGTTTCTTACGCCGGTTCAACCACTAACATGGAATGGGTTCCACCGATCCACGTTCAGGCTGAATTCAACAAAAACCATATCGCCAATGAAGTATACAAAACCACCGGTGGTATCTTCATCAACGGTATCATGAAGGGCCTCGAACTCTACACTGCAGAACCCAAAAAATCTGGCGTGATGATGCTTGAACAGTGGCACCTCTATGGTGACAGCACCCTCAATGTTCGCTTCAAAGCCCCGACCAAACTGGCTGCTGAATCAAGAGCTACCCGCAATGCCGATGGCGTAACCGTTAAAGTTAACGTTCTCGACGAAGCCGGCAAGGCCGTAAGCAATGCCCGCGTCAGCGTTTACACCAACGGTGTTGAAAACGTTCGCGTTGCAACCACCAACGACAATGGTGAAGCCGTTGTTACCATGCCTGCAGATATGACTGAAGGCTATGTAACCGTAATCGGTGCCGATGTTGTTCCGGTTGTCGATCTCCCGGTCACCTTCTGATCTTAAGGAAAAAAAAAACAGCCACCTTCGGGTGGCTGTTTTTTTTTACCTTAATAACTATCTGGGTTTTCTAGATTATTCCCTTAAGCAACAGAAGGCGCAAAATGAAATTAGTCAGCATGCCGGCGGCAAGATCATCACCGATAATGCCGGTTCCACCCCTGAAGGTCTGAAAGAGATTAACCGGAAAGGGTTTGAAAATATCAAAAAAACGAAAAATTATAAAACCCACCAGAACGGTGGTAAAGCTGGCATCCCAGATCAGAAAGAGCGACATCCACATTCCGGCAGCTTCATCGATGACAATCTGCTCAGGATCTTTGCTGCGCTCAATCTTTTCTATTTTTTCGGCAACCCCTATGGCTATGAGGCAAAACAATAGAAAAAGCATTATCTGTGCCCATACTTGAAGGTTTCGGGTTGCCAGAAACAACGCTATCCCCGGGAGGCTGCCAAAGGTGCCTGGGGCACGTCTTATATAGCCCAGCCCAAAGCATGAACCGAGCAGTTTGATGGTCTGGATACTCGCTGAACTATTCGTCCAGGAAGTGCCAATTCTTTTTGAAATAGTCATAGCCTGAATACACCGTTGCTGCCGCGGCAATCAGCATGAGGGCCTGAATGACCGGCGCGTAGATTTTCATCAGCATGTCAAGATAGTCGTGCTGGCTGTAAGATAACAAAAAAACTCTGATGGTAAGAAAGCAAAGGGCAGTGATGATGGCAGTCATCTGCGCCGTGGTTTTGACCTTTCCGGCACCACTGGCATCTATAACCTGCCCGCGTTCGGCACAAATCAGTCTCAGCCCGGTGACCGCGAACTCTCTGGCTATGATAATTATGGCAACCCAGGCGGCGGTGTGGGTTATTTCGCGATACTCAACCATGGCAATGAGTGCGGTTGATACCAGCAGTTTGTCGGCAATAGGGTCAATGAAGCGCCCAAAAGTTGTGACTTC
This sequence comes from Candidatus Rifleibacteriota bacterium, assembly GCA_028691595.1. Taxonomy (GTDB): domain Bacteria; phylum Muiribacteriota; class Ozemobacteria; order Ozemobacterales; family Ozemobacteraceae; genus Rifleibacterium. The sequence continues at coordinate 5,698 of JAQUZA010000077.1, read as the reverse complement.
CTTGTAAAGGCGGGCAAGATAGCCATCGTAATAGTCGGTAATGGCTGCAATTATAAAAATCAGGGTAGCAATTGCCTTTCCCCAGTCAGAATTCAGGGGTTCTCCTGGTGCTTTAAAGAAAAAAGCCCCCATGAAAAAAGGAATTGCAGCCACCCGCATCATGGTAAGTTTGGTTGCCAGAGTCATTCTACCAACTCCGCTTTAAAATCATAAGCATCGGCTTCAGTTATTCTGACCCGGGTGAAGTCGCCTGCCTTGAGTTTGCCACAATCAGTAATGGTCGTGGAATTGTCGACTTCAAAAGCATCAAACCTGGTTCGGGCCAGAGCAGAGTTGTCACTGATGCTGTCAATGATTACCTGTAGTTCTTTCCCGATAAGGCGGCGGTTGCGTTCTTCGATGATAAGCTGCTGCAGGGTCATCAGTTGGTCGAGGCGGGCTTGTTTGACGGGCTTCGATACTTTGGGTCGAAAATCGGCGGCGGCAGTGCCCTCTTCAGTAGAGTAGGCGAATGCTCCAACACGATCGAGGGGGTATTCTTCAATGAACTCGATGAGCTCTTCAAAATCGCGCTTTTTCTCGCCGGGGAACCCAACGATAAAAGTGGTTCTTATGGCTGATTCGGGAAATTTGTTACGAATGTGCTCGATAAGACGCTTGATGTGTTCAGGTGTCGTATGCCTGTTCATTGCTTCGAGGATATGATTTGAGATGTGCTGAAAAGGAATGTCGAAGTAGGGGAGGACTTTGTCGATGTGATAAAGTTCGTCAAGCAGTTTGCCGGTAAGACCGCGCGGGTGCATGTAATGGAGTCTGATCCATTCTATGCCCCTGATCTGGGCTACTTTGCCAATCAGGGCCGGAAGTTGGCATTTTCCTTCTTTTTCAGTGCCATAGCGCGTAATATCCTGGGCAACGATCGAAATCTCGCGTGCGCCAGAATCCGCAAGTCTTCTGGCATCTTGAAGAATCTCGTCTTCTGGTCGCGAGAAAAAGGGCCCTCTTATACCCGGAATCGCACAGTATGAGCAGCGATTGCTGCAGCCCTCGGCTATTTTAAGAATGCCGGTATGGGGAGGTGTAAAAAAGCGCCAGCTTTTGTTGTAGTCAGGCGTTGTGCATCTCTTTTTGTTTAGATTGACGAGTTGTTCGAGCTGGTCTTCGGTTAAAAATTCAAAAAGAAAGTCTATTTCTGGTATTTGCGCTTGAATTTCGCTGTGATAGCGCTTAACAAGGCAGCCAAAAACTGCTGCTTTCATTTCGGGCCTCTGCTTTTTGAAGCTGAGGGCCTCCATTATTACCCTGAGTGATTCTTCTTTTGCGTCGTTGATGAACCCGCAGGTGTTGATAAGAAGCAGATCTGCCTGCTCGGGCTGATTTGCCCATTGCCAGCCCCTGGTCGCAAACCCGTTGGCGACCTGTTCTGAATCTGCGGTGTTTTTTGAACAGCCAAGTGAAATAAGATGAAATTTCATACCGAGACAGAATACAATTCTCCCCCGGAAAAGGCAAGCAGACTTTATTACCGAGCACCGGCGAATGTCAGAATTCCTTTGACTCTTGCAGGTTTGCAACTCAAGAATGTTCTGTCATGAAAATATTCAAGATGGCGGCATATGTTTTATCATAAAAATGATAAACAAAGAAGGATATGAGAGGGGAGTCTTTGTTGAAAATGATAATAAAGACATAAAAATGTTAATCGTTCGCTGTCGTTGAATGGTTTTTTATCTTTTTTCCGGGGGGTTGCTTATTGGGGGAGATGATCCTTGGAGTTTGTGCCGATAGTTTATCTGAACTATTCTTTTATCTGGACGTTCGGATTATTGTCTGCCAGGAGGAATCTGATGATAAAAAACACATCTCGCCGCTTTGGGCTGGCTGCCATACTACCACTTGTGTGTGGAATCTCTTTTGCTAACCCAATGACGGGCCTTGCTTCAGAAGATCATCAGGCGGCTAAAGTTGTCAACCAGGTTGTTGGTTGCAAAAGTCTGGTTTTTGGCAGGGATTTTCTCCTGAGTGAGGCGGTAAGGGATTGTTCCGGCAAAATGGACCAGGCAAACGAAGCTACCAGGTTTGTTGTGATGGGCGAAGTTAACTGCCCTGGTGAATTTGAACTCAAGGGCGAAGTGAATGTTGTCAGTGCATTGCTTGCGGCTGGCGGCCCCTCTAGAAATGCCAGTTTGCGCCGTCTGGAAGTTCGCCTTGACGATCAGTTGCTTGCTGAGTTTGACCTCTATGATTACATAATTAAAGGTAATTTGAATAACAATTTTGTTTTTAACGGCGGCGAGTCCGTAGTTGTGCCGTCTGCCGGTCCGATGTTGAAAGCGTGTGGGGATCTTCTAAGGACCGGGGTCTTTGAGTTGAAGCTTGGCGAAATGGTGCTCGACAAATTTTTACACCTGTGTGGCGGCTTGGCAACAGGTGAGTCTGGCTGTCGCATTGAAATTCTTCGTGAAATCGGCGGTTATAAAAGGGTATTTCTGGCAATTGAGCTTGAGGGTGACGAACCTGTTCCATCAGTATCGCTCTTGCCGGGAGATGAGGTGTTTGTAAAAAATAGAATGGAAGAGCGTTTAACGCTTTCCTTAGAGGGAAGCGTTAACGGCGGAGAGCTTGCATATCGCGATGGAATGAGGCTTTCTGATGTGCTTTCCAAGAGTGGTATTCTCAGGCCTGCTACTTCTCTTGAGTATGCCGAAGTTTTGCGAGAGGGCGGAAGTGGTGATCTGTATGAGGTTTTGGGTTTTGTTCCGCGTAATCTGATAAGCGGAGATCTTGTGGGCGATTTCAGTCTCAGGCCCTCGGACCGGATAATTTTTTTCAGTCAGGAATTTCTCAGTCGCAACCCAATCGTTTTTGTGGAGGGTCTGGTGAAGAATCCCGGTCGACAACCTCTTGTTCGCGAAGCGGATATCATTAAAATGATAGATATGGCTGATGGGCTCTCGGGTGATCTTGAGCAACTGGAAGGCGAATTATCGCGGCGCGAAATCAAAGACGGCAAACTGCTTTTTTCGCAGACAAAGATCAATATCGGCGCAGCAGTTAGGGGCGACCCCCGACACAATCTCAAGCTCAAGCCTTTTGACAGCCTGAGGATTTTTAAGCCCTGATGTCAGTTGCGGTTTACGATTGTTCTGATCGTCTGCTGAATTTTGCTCAGGCTTGGTGAAACGGTTGCAATGTCGCCACCCTGGCTGGGCAGAATAACGCCAAGTTTTTCTGCCTGAGCGGCGCGGTGTGCGCGGTTCTGCTGCATTCTGGCAAGCACCCCGGCAAATGGGGCATCTGCCCTGGTCTGGGTGATTTTTTCTTTTTGTGGTGCTGGCAGTTTTGTTGTAACCTCAGCTTTTTTAACTTCAACAGGCGTGTTGCCCACAGTTGAAGAGCTATCTTTGGCCGGGGTTTTCGCAATTATGATTTTGCTGGCAGCCGGGGCGGCGGGCGTTTTGATTTCTTTGGGGGGATTTACAGGTTCCTGGACCTGAAGGCTGACGAGTTCAGTTTCGGCGATTTGGGGCTCCGGTGCTGGTATTTCAGCTTCGTTGCTGATTTTTGCAGCTTCCTGGACTTCGTTTGCCCGAATTTTTGCTCTGAGTGATTCTATTGCAGCCTGGCGATCAATTCTTGGAGCAGGTACGACAGGTGTTGTTGCATCGTTGTCAAAATCAGACATCTGTGGTTCTGAGGCAGCTTCTTCACTAGCGGGTTCTGCGGTTTCCCGGGCATTTTCAAGGAAATAGCTCAAAGAATTTTTGGGGGCTTTGTAGCTTGTTTCGGCCATCAGCGACCACGGAAAAAGCATACAGAACATCAGGGTAAAAAGCAGTGAAGATTTGAGCTGGCGTGGCATTTTGAAAAATATTTTCACAATGAGTTTCCTCTTTGATATCTGTTAATTTGGGCAAAAAAATACATTCTGACAAAATTTCTATTGTAGGATAAAACCCTTGCCTGTCATTGTCAAGACCTATACTTTAAAAAAAGCGGCACCGTTGTGCACGGTGCCGCTTTTTTGAGCGTTAACAGATCAGCTTCAAGACTCACCCTTGCTGCGTTCAATGTGAACAAGAGAACGCTTCGCATCATTGGCAAGCGGCCCGGTCGGGTCAAGTTCAATGACTTTGTTATATTCTTCGCTGGCCCGGTCATACATATTTTTTACCCTGTATATACTTGCCAGTCGAAAGTGGGCTTCGATATAGTTTGGATCGAGCTGGATAGCCTTGCGGTATTCTGCCATGGCCTCATTCTTCATATTGATGTCATAGTTTTCGTTGTAGGCTTCCCCAAGCTCATAATGTGCCCGGGCATTATTTTCATCAACCTTGAGTGCTTTGCGGCAGATGGCGATTGCTTCGTCATACATGCGTTTACCGCTGATAGACTGCTTACTGTAGACTATTTTGAGACCCCAGTATGGCCAGAGATTGTTCGGGTCACAACTGTTCGCAAGCTTGAAATAGTAAACGGCTTTCTGCTGTTCTTCTTCTGTCGGGGTAAAGCCCGAGCCGAGAGTAATAAAAGCGTAACCAAGACCAAAATTAGCCATGGGGTCTTTGGGATTTGATTCGGCACGGGTCTGATATTCTTTTAAAAGCGCCTGCAGCTGACGGTCGCGATCCTGTGCTTTGCCGAGCATTTCCTTGCTGATATCAATAATTTTCATGTGACATTCGCCATTGCTTGCATCGAGTTCAATCAATTGGCGAAGTTCAGAGAGGGCTTCGTCATATCTTCCCTGGGAGTGGTAGAGGTCTGCAAGTTTGCGGTGAACATAAACGCTTTCGGGGTCTTTTTCGAGAATCTGTTTGAAGATTGTTTCGACCTCTGAAAGCATGTTGCGACGATGGTAGACTTTCGCAAGTTCGGTCATGGAAAAGACATTGCCCGGGTCAAGCTCGAGAACTTTTTCGAAACATTGAATCGACTGGGTTATTGAGCTTTCTTCATCGATTGTCTGGTCGAGCCCCTTGGAAACAAATAACCCAAGCTCAAGCCAGTCGCAATAGTTCTGACCCTGCTCGACAGCCTGTCTTATGGCTGCGTTGGCCTCCTGAAGTTCCTCTGCTGAAGCAAAATTATTCAGGGCTTTGAATTTGAGCTGAGTTACCAGTTCGATGCGAATATCCACATTTGTCGGGAAATATTTTTTTGCAAGATTGAGCGAGTCAACCGCCTCGATGATTTTACCCTTGCGGATATGCAGGTTTCCCAGTCTTAGAGGCAGTTCTTTATACCTGGCATTCTTGTCGATATTCATGGCCTGTTCATATTCGAAGGTTGCTTCGTCAAACATGCTCTTTGACTCGTAAAGCATCCCAAGCTTGAATCTGGCATCGAGATTATGGTTGTCAAGGTCGATTATGCTGTCATAGTGCATGATGGCCGTATCTACATCGCCCTGACTTTCGGCTTCTGCTGCCCTGGCAAAGGCTTCGTCAATTTCCTGACTCCGCTGTGATTCTGAGAGATTGGCAAAAAAGTCAGAGGCCGTCATGTTGCCGGCATCGAGTTCAATAACTCTTTGAAACCATATTTTTGCAGCTTCATGATCGTTTTTGTCACGATACATGATGCCCAGTTGCAAAACGGGTTCAAGCTCAGTTGGAACGACTTCCCAGGCAGCCTGATATTTCTCGATGGCTTCGTCAACCCATCCCTTTTCCTGAAAGATCTGGCCGAGCAT
>JAQUZA010000076.1 GCA_028691595.1 Candidatus Rifleibacteriota bacterium | reverse complement strand
GGCTTGCCGACCTCATTCAGACCGCCAGAATCCTGGCCACGCGCATGGGCGATATTATAGCCTCCGGCCCGCAGTTTAATCAGGCTTTGATCGGCCTTGATAACTGCCTTCGCCGGTGCCTGCGAAACCGAAGAGGCCGAACCGCTAACCTTGACCGGTTCGGCGGCAAAGGGTGTTGCGCCAGCCAGAATGCCGTTGAAGGTCAGAACAAAAAACAGGACAAAATAAACAAATGCTGTTTTCATGATCGTTCTCCGCGGTAAAACATGATCTGCAGACAATTATACCAGTTCTCACCGAAAAAGTTTTTGCAGGGCAAAAACCGGCCCTACAGGCAACCCATGCCATTAGCATAACAAAAGCAGATAATGCGCTGTTTAAAATTGTTTGAGGAAGCGGGAATATGATTGTACAATAGCTTCAATCTCAAGAGTTACGGAGAACCTCATGAAAAACCGTCTTTTTTTGTCTATAAGAGAAAGCTGCGCAAGAGTCGCTCAGAAAGCTGAATCGGTGCGAATAAACCAACACCTGCTGAGTTCTTACGCAGATCAACTGCCCGTGAATAAGGCCTTGAACCCGGTCATGGACACAGAAAACCACTTCTGCGAAGACCCCGAGGCCACCCTTGCGTATTTCATGGTACTTGATTGCATCAACTTCGGCTCAGGGTGGTTTACTGACCTTCAGCTCGAACCCGGTTTAGAAAACGGTTATTTTACAATCGCTTCAAGATTGAAAAAAGATTTTCAGCGTCGTGGCTGCTATACAGCAGAATTCCTGCAGAAGATCGGCCCCGAAACATGCTGCCAGATTTTTGGCCAGACCGCCGAAAGCCCTATGGCTTACCGGCTGATGTGTCTTTTTGCTTCGGCATTGAACGACCTGGGCGGCTTACTGGGCGATGAGTTTTCAGGCAGCTTCCAGCAACTTGTTGCAGCGGCCGACAAATCGGCAGAAATGCTTGCCGGGATACTTTTGCGCCTGCCATTCTATCGCGATCATTTTCCCTACAAGAATGACGAGGTATACCTGTTGAAGCGTGCCCAGACAACAGCGTCTGACCTGCATATAGCCTTTAAAGGCAGCGGTTTCGGCCAATTCGAAGATATTGGCAACCTGACTATTTTTGCCGACAATCTGGTTCCGCACGTGCTGAAAGTCGACGGTATCCTGACTTTGAGGCCCGCACTTGAAAGCAAAATCGCCAGCGGGCAGGAACTAACTTCAGGTTCGGATGAAGAGATAGAATTGAGAGCCTGCGGTGTGCACGCCGTTGAGCTGCTGCGGCAGGAATACGCCGGCAGAGGAATCAAAGTTTCTTCTCAAGGGCTCGACTACCTGCTCTGGAACCGGGGCCTGGATGCCAGATACAAAGTTTCGCCGACCCATGTAACCCGATGTGTTTATTATTAAGCTGTCTGCGACAGGTACATTAAGTATTGAGTCCTGCAAATGCGAATATCTGGCTGGAAGACCGGCTCAGCCCATGATTGAGAGTCAGTGGGCCCCGGTTCATTTTGCCATTATCAATAATTTTGTGAAAACAGGACGAAAATGAGGTAGAATTAGGCTGTTCTATTGAACCCAGGGAGGAAATTATATGGATAAACTCGAACAGAAAGATCTGCCAGGCCGAGTCATACTCACAAACATCGATCGCGTACCCGGCCGGGAAATAGTTGAGCACTACGGTCTGGTGGCAGGTTCAACCATTCGCGCCAAGCATGTTGGCAAAGATTTTATGGCTGGCCTCAAAAATCTTTTTGGCGGTGAATTGACTACCTACACCGAACTTCTCAATGAATCGCGCCAGGAAGCCACCGAGCGCATGGTTGCCCAGGCAAAGAAGAAGGGTGCCAATGCCATAATCAATATCAGATTTTCAACTTCTTCAGTGGCTCAGGGTGCCGCAGAAATTTACGTTTATGGGACTGCCGTAAAGGTGGCATAGCATGGATAACCTGCTGGAACTGGCTATTACAGTCTTCTTTTTTATCCTGTTTACCGCCGGCCCCCTTTATTTCTGGTATCGGGTTGGCAAACACTATGAAAACAAGCACTTTGCAAGTATCAAAGAGCGCGAAGCGCGCTTTAACAACCTGCCGTTTTCTCCATCTGACACCCTCGACGAATCAAAGCATGTCGAAGCTCTAATGCTGGTAACCGGTCAGGTTGTCATTGGTTCAGATCCCTTCAAGCGTTACATTGCTTCACTGGTCAACCTTGTCGGTGGGCGAATCTCGGTCTTTGAGGCACCTCTTGACCGGGCAAGGCGTGAAGCTATTCTGCGCATGAAAGAAAAAGCGGCAAAAATGCAGGCCGATGAAGTTATCAATTTTCGCATGGATACCATGAGTGTTGGCAGCAGCAAGGGCGGCGAACCCATGGGCATAGTTGAAGTTGTTGCTTACGGTACCGCTATTCGCTACTCAAAATAGAAGATTCTTATGAAATATGTTCCCACCCCGATCGAAGACGATGAAAACGAAAATGTTTCGCCTTATTCAAGTTTTTCTGCCGGGTTACGGGTAATTTTTCAGGTCGTTCTCCTGATTTTTGGAGCCTACATTGCCCTGGGACTGATGGTTGACTTTGCGGTTCCTTATATACCGCCCGCCTGGGAAGACTCTCTAGCAGGCCCCATTATGAAAGAGGTTACCTCTAGTCACAAGAGAGCCGGTTTTTACAAGGTTGAAGAAATTCAGAAATTGCTCGATTCGCTTGCCAGTCTTATTGACAAGAGCGGGCGAAAATTTAAAGTCGGAGTTTTTGAGAACAAGGAAATAAACGCCCTGGCGCTCCCGGGTGGCCATATTGTTGTTTATTCAGAGCTCCTCAACCAGGTTGCTTCCGAAAATGAGCTGGCAATGGTTCTTGCTCACGAACTCGGGCATTTTAAAAACCGCGACCATTTACGCGGGCTTGGGCGGAGCTTTTTGTTTTTCATTGTCGCCAACCTCTTTCTGGGTGATAGCTCTGCGACAAAAGCTTTGATGAATTCGTCTGGTATTCTGCAGAATAACTATTCACGCAACCAGGAATACGCTGCCGATGCCTTTGCTCTGCAACTGCTGGTAAAAAAATACGGGCATGCGGGCGGAGCAACTGAATTTTTCAAGCGTCTGGCAGCCAAAGAAACCTTACCAGGTCTAGTTCATTACCTATCGACCCACCCGGCCTCAGAAAAACGAATAGCAGAGCTTGAAAAGCTTATTGCCGAGAATGGTTTTGCGGTCGACGAGATTAAACCGGTAACCTGGAGGAAAGCCGAGCAGAACGAGGAAGCTGAACACTGAAACTGCCCTCACATAATGCAGAAAGACCCTTGCAAAAAAAAAGCCACAGACTGTGGCTTTTTTTGTAGAAGAGAACAGAGAGAGGTTGAGGTTATTTTAAATAGGGCTGCTGCGGTATTAAAACCGCTTCAGTTTGCGGCAAAAGCTCGCGCCCAAAGGTCATGACCCGGTCATTATTGTCAGGGTCAGAAGGAGCATACATCGAAGCGAATGCCTGAAGTATGCGACCAGGGCTGAACCCTTCGGGGGTAAGGGCCAGACCGGAGCACAGGGAGGCCATAACTAAAAGTATTATCAGGGCAGTTTTCTGCATAATCAGTTCACCAGCTTTTCCTGTCTAGGAATAAATGAAGCAAAAGCTGTACCATAACCTCGACAGATTGTTAACTTTTCGTAATAGCTTTCTGCAGGCATTTTTGAGCACTTCTGCTTTTTTTTGGGAATGTGCAAATTTTTCAAAATGTGCCAAAATTTCAGCGCTTACTGCCAGATTTTGCGCCCTGGAAAAGCCCCTGGTCGGCCAATTTTCGGGTCAGCATTGCCTGAAATGCTGATTCAGTAATGTTTCCCCAGCGCGGGGCCAGAAGATAGGCTGGTGGAACTCTGTTAATAAGGCGCTCAATATAAACTGCCGGTGAAAGAAAGCTGACAAAGCGCGCAACATGGTCAAGATAAGAATCTGGTGTATGCAGCCCAAATGAGATACTGCCGGCTTCGTAAAGAGATGCAAGCCTGGTTCTGGCGATTATCTGCAGATGATGAAGCTTAACAAGAACTGCCCCTGAAGAAGACACAGCCAGGGCAGCTTCTTCTGCGCTGTTTTCAGCTTCTTCAGGCAGGCCGGCAATCAGATGAATGCAGGTATCTATGCCTGCATTTTTTAATGAGGCAAGAGCTGCAAAAACCGCATCAGAATCATGACAGCGGTTGATTGCTCTTAAAACCCTGTCGTCAAAAGATTCTACCCCAAGCTCGATTCTAACATAGGTTCTTGCGGCAAAATCTGAGAGAAGAGCGATTACCTCACTGCTCAGGCAGTCTGGTCGGGTGGCAATAATCAGCCCCTCGACACCTGGCATCTGCAAAGCCTCAAGATATCTGGCTTTTAGAACATCAACCGGAGCGTGAGTGCCTGAAAAGCTTTGAAAATAGGCAAAAAATCGACTGGTGTTATATCTGCGGCCGTAAAATTCAATCCCTGCAGCTAACTGTTTGGTTATTGTCAGCTGTGCAGAGGCATAAAATGGCGAAAAACTTTCGTTACTGCAATAAATACAGCCGCCACTTCCATTGGTGCCATCGCGGTTTGGGCACGAAAAGCCTGCATCGATGGCAACCTTCTGCACCCGACCGCCAAAATGCTTTCTGGCAAAAACACCGGCCGAATTAAATAAAGGCATGTTTAAAATTTGTACATCGAATGTTCGCAGAAATACTTCAGCGAGCTTAGCAAGCTGTCAACACTGCGCAGCGAATCAAGCAGAATGATGCTTTCAAGGGGATCATGCTGGCCTGTTTTGATACGGTGCAGCAGGTTTGTGCGTGCTGCCCTGTTGAGCAACGAATGGCTGTATATCTGATGCAAAATATTTTTTGTTTCCTTTTCTGTGAGCTGCAGATTCGCAGAGAGACTGCCGTAAATTTCCATTATTCGTTCCATGCACAAATGCAGTTCTTCGCGTGCTTCGTCAGAAAGAGTTCTGCCGTTTTCAGTCTGTTCTGCCAGAAGGCTGACAAATTTTTCGAGCTGAGAAGATACTATTTCAAGGTCTTTACTCAGATAGATGGCACGGGTAACCTGTTTGCCAAGATTTTCAGGCAGGTTTTTCTGCGCCAGAGCAATGAGAAAACGGTTGAGGTCCTGAGAGATTTCATCTCGCTGTTTACGCATTGAATCCATGGTGGTTGCGGCTGTAGCCACCTCTTCAAGACCGTTGTCGGCACTTTTCAGCAGGTCATTGATCTTAAAAAACTTCTTGTTGATGATTTCAAATGCCTGCTTGAGCTGAGCTTCGGCCTGAGCTATTGCAACCGGCGGAGTTGCGAGAAACCTCTTATCCAGATTGGTCACCGTCAGAGGCTCATCTTCGGATTGAGGTAGAACAACCAGAACTGTCTTCTGTAAAAAACCAATAAATGGCAGAAACAAAAGCCCGTTAGCAACGTTAAAAAGAGTATGAGCATTAGCGACCTGGCGCATTGGCTCTTCTGAGGTCAAAATAATCAGGCGACAATAATGGTCAAGCACCGGCAAAATTATAAGCGTGCCAAAAACATTGAACATTGTATGGGCAAGAGCAGCCCTTCTGGCATTTCTGGAAGCTCCAAGCGAAGCAAGCACAGCAGTTATACAGGTTCCGATATTATCGCCCAGAATTATGGGCACGGCTGCAACAAGCGCCAGAAAAGGGTCTTCACCGAAAGCGCCTGTACCCATAAGACTCATTGTCAAGCCAACGGTTGCCGAACTGCTTTGAATGACAAACGTCACCAGCAACCCGGCAAAGACTCCCAGCAGGCGATTCTGAGACAGGTTAACAAAAATATGTTTAAATGTTTCATGCTCTCGATAAACCTTCAGGGTATCGCCCATGAGCTTCATACCGATAAAAAGGAAGGCAAAGCCAAGCAGAACTTCGCCCCATGAGCGGTTTTTGCGGCTTTTGCAGACCATCACCATGGCGCTGCCAATCGCAAGAACCGGCCAGGCAAGGTCATCGAGCTTAAATGCAATCAGCTGGGCGGTAACTGTCGTACCGATATTGGCACCTAGAATAACTCCGATCGCCTGCTTCAGCGTCATTAAACCGGCATTAACAAAACCAACCACCATAACAGTGGTTGCAGAACTGCTCTGAATCGTGGCAGTAACTGCAAGCCCGGTCAGCATTGCCGCAAAGGGGTTTCGGGTCAGCGAAGAAATTACACTTTTCAGACGATTGCCGGCAATCATCTGCAGGCTGTTGCTCATCAGATTCATACCGTAGATAAACATGCCCAGACTGCCGGAAAATACGGCAAAACTTCTGCAGGCTTCTGAGCCGGCCCAATAGTATAAAGCGACCAGACCGGCAATAAAAGCGGCAAATAAACCCCATTTTACTGAGAGCTTGATATTTTTCCTGACGTTCTTGTCCAGCATCCATGTTCTCCTGTGCAGTTTTTGGTCAGTAGCGGAGTTGTATCGGCATTAAAGCAAAATAGATGCCAGTTTACCCCGATTTGCCGGCTTCAAGAAATTTTATGCGTAATTTCAGCGGTCAAGGCAGCGAGATCTTCACCAATCTCATCGATACTCTTCATAAGTTGGGGTGCCAACTCTGCAACCCTGGCCAGGTCGTTGTCGGCACATAAAGATTCAAGCTCCCTGGCCAGCGTAAATGCCGAGTTAGCGGCAAGCATACCGGCAAGACCTTTAATTGAATGAATTGTTTCACGTAATCGCCCACAATCGCCAGTCTGAAGGCCATCGCTGAGATCTTTGCCCAGAATTAACGAGCGGCGTTGAAAAATCTCGTTTATCTGCAAAATATTTTCGGGTTTTTTGAGAATTCTCAGCCCCAGCTCGGCTCGATTGATCTGTTTCAAAGCCAGATCATCAGTTTTAACCTCAGCAGCAGAATCAACAAGCGCGACAGCGGGCTGCGGGTCGGGTATTTCATTCTCAGAAACACTGTCGAGACACAGCAGATCATTTATAACCCGCAGCAGGTCTTCAGGGAAATATGGTTTGCCGAGATAAGACTGCGCACCGGCATCACGCGCCATATTCTTTTCTTGTTCGGAGGCGAAGGCACTGACGGCAATCACTGGTATTTGCGAAACAGCACCGGTCATCTGTCTAATTTCTTTTAGGGTAGCAATACCATCGAGGCGTGGCATCTGAATATCGAGAAGAATTGCATCAAAATGCTCCTTTTCGAGTGCCGAGAGTGCTTCAACGCCATCAATTACAGAGGTTGATGTTCCCTTGAAGCGCTCGATAATTGAACTGGCAAGAAAAAGATTGATATCATTGTCGTCGGCAATCAAAAAGTGCAGGGGCCGGCCATCTTTAACGAGTTGAATCTGAGTAAGAGATAAATCGGCAACTGAAGACATCTTCACTTCTTCAACAACAACCGGAATCGACAGTTTAAAAGTTGTCCCTTCACCAGGACGGCTGATAACGTTAATACTGCCACCCATGAGGTCAATAAGCTGCTTACTGATTGACAAACCAAGGTTTCCGCTCTGCATTTCGCTTTTTTTATAGGGATCGTTAAAAACAAATGCCCCGAAGAGATTCTGCTGCATATCTTCAGACAAGCCGATGCCCGTATCAGACACTGCAAATTCAACGCTGTGAACGCCACTTTCATTGATCGAAAGCCCTGCACTTAAACTGATTTCACCATGTCGCGTGTATTTAACTGCGTTGGCAAGAAGGTTGAGCAGTATCTGGCGTATGCGGTCAGGATCGGCGGTTACCATTTGAGGAATACCTGAAGCAACTTCCAGTCTTGTTTTTACCGATTTCTTCTCGGCCTGGAATTTGATAATTTCGATCAGATCATTCAGTAGCAGAGGCAGATTAAACTGAACCGGACTGATGGTCAGTTTGCCGGTTTCAATCTGTGCAAGCTCAAGAATATCGTTGAGAAGGCTCAGCATCGATTTGCCTGAAATACGAATAAGATCGATCAAATGCCGTTGCCTGTCATCAGAGCAAGTTGAAGCAGCAAGTTCGGTCAGACCGGTAATGGCTGTCATCGGAGTACGGATCTCATGACTGGCGTTGGCAAAGAATCTGGCTTTGAGGGCGTTTGCTTCTTCTGCAGCGTTTTTTGCTTCACGCAGGCGATTTTCGACCTCGCGGTGTGCGGAAATATCATGCAGAATGATAAGCAGGGCGCGTTCCCGGTTAAACTCCATTATTGACCCGGTTACTTCAGCAGAAAAAATATCACCGTTCTGCTTGCGAAAGTCACGCTGATGCTTGAATATCTGCTTCGAGGAGCTGTGCCAGGCATTGGCAATATTAAGCCTGTTAGAAGGCATAAGATCAAAGTAGCTCATGCCCACAGCCGATTGCGCCAGATGAAACTGTCTTGAAACACTCTGATTGGCTTCGAGAATTTTAAGCGAAGCAAGCGAAACAACGAAAATACTCTCTGGTGCATTTTCGAAAAGAAGTTTGAAACGATTTTGAGCAATTTCAACCGAGCGGAGAGCTTCAATATTTCTGCCAATACCGCTTAGTACAGCAACAAAAATGATAACTATCAGCAAAATTACCGACAGCACCCATGACTGATTTAAACTGGCCTCAGAAGGAGAAAACACTGCAACTTTGCAGTTAAGAGTCTCAAGATGACCAATCGAGCAGAGGTAATTGCGGGTATCTATTCCGGGCAGATCAACTTTGCCAAATTCACGCAGGGGCGCTGTCAGCAAAGGACGGTCAGAGCAGGCCGGAAAGGTTTTGCCGACAAACGACCTGTCGCTTGCCATAAAGACTGTTCCAGAAGCGTCAAGCAGCATGGCCGGATGGTAGATTTTTAAAGCCTTGTCAAGATCATCAAGATTACGCTTAACAGCACAAACCCCGACAATTTCGTCATCATCACCACTTCTCACTGCACTGCTCGAATAAAAGCCAAGAGTGTTGGTCAATACGCCAATGTCTATCTGCAGGCCGCGTTTGCCAAGCATAGCCTGCTTGAAATACTCTCTGAATGCCAGATCTTTGCCCATAAACAGGGGCTTGAGATCTGATGAGGCAACCACAATACCCTGGCGGTTCATAATGTAGCATATTGCGCCGGGATTACCTGCAGAAAAGGTATTTAGAAACCTGTCGAGCTGCAGATAACTTGCTTCATCAGGGCTGGTAAGATACTCGGAAATTGCCGGCACAGCGCCCATAATGGCCGAGGAAGTAGAAGCAAAGGCAATACGCTGATCGACAATTTTTATCAGGCTTTGAATGGACTTTTCCATGCTCGCCTCGATCTGGCGATTCTGGTTCAAGGCAACCGTATGACTGAGCTGCAGACCAAAAACTGTCAGCATAAAAATTGCAAGGGCAATAGTGGCGGGGGTATACAGGCTGATGCTGTTACGGGTGAAAAATTTCTGGGATTTTTCGCGCAGTATTCTGACCACCAGAACCAGTATAACGAGAGTTACAAGCCCGGCCAGGTCGAGATAATAAAAAACCTGAAGCCCCTTATCAGATAGACCGAAAAGCTCTTTAGCGTCTGCGATAGACACAAAATGCATTACCGACTGAGCTAAAACAAGAGGAATACCCAATAAAAAGCAGGCCCGACTCAAAAAATTATTTTCAGAGAAACGGCTGACATATGCCTTTAACCCGCTCAAACAAGCAAGTATTTTGATAACAGCAAAAATAACAATGAGTGCCAGAGACGCTTTTCCGTTGGAATACAGGTAAAACCCGGCAATTATCGCAACGGTAGTCAGGTGCAAAAGAAAACTACGGGAAAAATTGCTGCCCACAAAAAAGTTCCGGCGTGAAAACTCAAGAAGGAAAAGAGTCGCCAGGGTTCTAGCTACGGCCTCAAACCAGTGAAAAAAGCTATCAGGCAACAGCGAACCGAAAGCCATAAATATACGGCTCAAGCCGAGTGCAACAAGAGCCGGAACCATTAACTTTAAGTTGAGCTTTTCCTGAAACTGGTGCGGGAGGGTATTTAAAAGTGTTCCCAGCACAATCAGGCACACCCCACCAATGAAGATGTAGTAGCCCGGCAGAAGCAGGAAAATATCTGATAATTCGAACATTTAAACAGGATAAATCTTTAAAAAAGCTGAAAACCGGTTTTCTTTTTGATTGTTATGACAAATGCGGCAAAAGACCCCAGAAGGCAACCGGATCCAAGGATGAGGAAAAGAAACCCAAGAGCGCCAAGAATGGCCCCAACAAAACCATATATATAGTTTTCCCAATTACGCATGCTGTCCTCCGCTTACTTCAAGGGTACAGCTTATTTGTTTTAGGGCAAAAATGCAACACGAAATTAAAGGCACCAGCCTAAATGCAAACTCATCTGATCAGGTTTCTGAGAGGCTGTCAAGACGGCGAAAAAGGATTTTTTCGGCCACTTTTAAAGGTCTGAAGAGAGATTTGAGTTCTGAAAAAGCTGCCCGGGCGCGATCGTGGCTGCCACAGGTGAAAATATCTATTTGCACGGCAGCGTGTTCTGGCCAGGTATGCAAAGTAATATGTGATTCGGTCAACAACGCCGCGGCGGTATATCCCGAAGGCTCAAACTGATGTGATCTGATCATGACACAGCTCAAACCGCTCTTTTCTATTGTCAGCCGCAGAATCTCTTCACCTTGCTGCCGCAATTCAAGCAGCTCCGCCGGGCACCCGCTGAAATCAGCAATAATATGAATTGAATTTGGGGTTTTCATCTTGAATTGACCCTTAAAGCGACCATTTTTCCCAGCCTTCCTCGTAATAAATGCTGACCACATGAGTATCGATTGTATTAATATCGGTGTCGACATGTGCCAAATCTGGCGGAAACCGGTTCATGACCTTGATAAACTCTGAATTTACAAATCTGGCCGGAACCTTAACTTCGATATCCTGCCATTTGAGAGGG
>JAQUZA010000075.1 GCA_028691595.1 Candidatus Rifleibacteriota bacterium | reverse complement strand
CTGAGCCGTTGTGCCCTGAACCATCAGCGTACCCTGAACGGTGATGTCGATCAGGTCACCGGCTGAATCTGCATCCCACTGGTCACCTCTGGCCATCGATACGGTAACTCCCTTATCGACAACCAGGCTGGCGTTGGCCGCAATTATCAGATCGCCGGTCAGATAATACGGCGATTCCTGAACCGTCCAGACGACATTCTCGCTGAGTATCCCGGGCATGAGAAACGGTTCTGTCGTTGATGGAGATGATTCGTCACCCGATCCTGAGAGTCTGGTAATGCGGTAATAGTATTTAACTCCGGGCCTGACATTGTTGTCCAGATATGAATTTTGCATCACAACACCGCTGCCCACAAGGCTGAAAGGGCCCTGAACCGATTGCGCCCGGTAGATATTGAAACCGGCAAAATCTGCGCTTGAATCGGCATTCCATTTCAGCTGAATAGCGTTGCTGTTGGCAGCCTTCGCCAGTTCCAAGCCTGTTGGAGAAACACCCCTGGTTGTTGCCGGGGTATTGAACGTTCTGATATCTGAAGCCAGAGTTCTACCAGTCTTATCGGTTGCCAGACACTGATATTTCCAGGTGGTTGCCGGCGTAAGGCCTTCAAGCTGGTATTGATGCTGAAAAACCAGTTCAGCATCAGCGGCAGTGTTTTTATCCATCAGGGCATTGGCCCCGTATTTTATGCTGGCACGCGACTGAAATCTGGTATAAAAGGTTATTCTGGCCCGGCTTGAGGTAACATCGCTGACTATAATATCGTAAATTTCAGAATCAGACGGCAACGAGAAGTTGACTCCCGAGACGGTTTCGCCGCTCAGAACTTCAACGTTCCGGGTCTGCGCCTGGTAATTTTCGCGCGAGGCAATAACCTGGGTTATCTGCGGCTGAAGCGAAGACAGTGCCCACTTGCCGTAGACATCGCTCATTGTCGAAGCCTCGGTGGTCGCGATCTTGACACCGCTGAGAGGGTTACCGGAAGAGTCGGTGACCAGGCCGGCCAGTCCTCCGTGCGCAGGCTTATCTGTGCTCATACAACCAGCATGAGACATCAGGGCAATAATTAATAAGAAAATGGCAAATATTCTAATTTTTTTCATTCAAGCATACTTTTCGGTATTATTTGCACTAAACCTTAGAAACAAAAGATTGAAAGAATCATGTGATTAGAGTTACATTCTTCAGACACACACGCTCGTTTATCGAGCAAGCAATGGAATTCCGGAAAGGACACTGGTAATGAAGAAAGTTTCTGTCAGAGCCCGCGACATGCAGGCATCACCAATCCGCAAACTCATCCCGCTCGCCGTTGCCGCACGCAAAAAAGGCGTAAACGTATTTCCGCTCAATATTGGCCAACCCGACATACCAACGCCAAAGCCAATCCGGGATGCAATTCGCAATTTTGACCAGGAAGTTCTGGCCTACAGTCCTTCTCAGGGCGAAGACTTTCTGGTGGAAGCTTTTGCCGGTTACTATAAACAGAACAGCATAGACCTGGTGTCTGAAGATATTATTGTTACCACCGGTGGCAGCGAGGCCATTTTCTTTGCCTTTTTATCGATATGCGATGCCGGTGACGAAGTCATTGTTTTTGAACCCTTCTACACCAATTACAATGGCATTGCCTTTGAGACCGGTGTTAAGCTGAAAGCTCTCACTACCTACGCTGAAGACGGTTTTCAACTGCCCCCCGCCGCTGCAATCGAAAAAGCGATCACTGAGCGCACCAGAGCCATTCTCATCTGCAACCCCAACAACCCCACCGGCACAGTTTATTCAAAACAGACCCTTGAAGAACTGGCTGCAGTTGCCAAGAAGCACAATGTTTACGTGATTTCAGACGAAGTATATCGTGAATTCACCTATGACGGCCTGCAACATACTTCAATCCTGCAGATCCCCGGAATGAGCCAGCACGCCATTCTGATCGACAGCATCTCAAAACGCTATTCAGCCTGTGGTGCCCGCATTGGTCTCATTGCCAGCAAAAATCGCGAAGTAATGGGTGCCTGCATGAAGTTTGCCCAGGCTCGCCTGAGTTCGCCAACTATTGAACAATGGGGAGCCAGAGCCGGAATCCTCATGGATCCCTCATACTTTCAGCCAATTCTCGATGAGTATCAGCGCCGCCGCGACGCAGTAATGACCGGCCTGGCCAAAATTCCGGGCGTAGTATGCAAAACTCCAACCGGAGCCTTTTATGTAATCGCAAAGTTGCCGATAAAGAATGCAGACCGTTTTGCCGCATGGTTGCTGACTGATTTCGTTCATCAGGGAAGCTCGGTTCTGGTGGCCCCTGCCGCTGGATTCTACGTTAACCCGGGCCTCGGACTCGATGAAATTCGCATCAGCTATGTGCTTGAAGTGGCCAAACTTGAAAAGGCGATGGATGCTCTGGCCGTGGCTGTTAAGCAGTTTAAACAGCTCGAAGATGCCGAGAACCACCAGGAAAAGACCGCGAGTGTCAATGCCTGAACAACCTGTAGTTCAAATACAGATAGATAATCAGCCCGGTGCAGCCATGCCAGTCATGGCCACACCGGGTTCTGCAGGTTATGATCTGTGTGCCTGCGCCCATGCCGTTCTCGCCCCCGGGAAACACGCCATGGTGCCGACAGGTCTGCGCATAAGCATGCCTGCGGGTCTTGAGGCTCAGATAAGGCCGCGTTCCGGTCTGGCTGCAAAACATGCGGTGACAGTATTGAATTCTCCAGGCACCATCGACAGCGACTATCGTGGTGAAGTTTGCGTAATCCTGATCAATCACGGCGACAAAGATTTTGTTGTCGAGCCTGGAATGCGCATTGCACAAATGGTTTTTTCAAGGGTCACCGAAGTTTGCTTACAGTCAGCTCAGAAGCTCGATGTTTCTGACCGGGGCGAAGGCGGATTCGGTTCAACGGGTATCAGATAGTAAATTCACGAGGTAAAAATGAAGAGAAAAAAAATTGCAGTAATCGGTTGTGCAGGAAAAATGGGGCAGGTTGTCTGCAGATACCTGCTGTCTCATAACAACTATGAACTTGCGGCCGGCATCGATACAAATAGAGCCGGCGATGATCTGGGCGCAGTACTTGGTCTGGGCGCTACCGGTATCCTTATTTCCCAGAATCTTCAGACAACTATCTCTGAAACCCATATTGATGCGGCTATTGACTTTACGACCCCCGATACCGTAGTTGCAAATGCAGCTGTTTGTCTGCAGGCCAAAGTCGCAGTGCTCATCGGCACAACCGGCATCAGCCAGGAAGACCAGGTTAAACTCGATAACCTCGCCCAGAAAATGGCAACCGGAGTAATGATCGTACCAAATTTTGCCATTGGGGCAATTCTGATGATGGATTTCGCCCGCAAAGCTGCCCGCTTTATGAAAAGCGCTGAAATCATCGAGCTGCACCACCCGCAGAAACTCGACAAGCCTTCAGGAACAGCTATCAGGACACGCCAGAATATTCTCGAAGAACTTGGGATCAGCGATGAATCCTCACCTGATGAGGTGCCGATTCACTCTGTCCGCCTACCCGGTCTGGTGGCCCACCAGGAAGTCATTTTTGGCGACATCGGCCAAACACTTACTATCAGGCATGATTCACTCAACCGTGATTCATTTATGCCCGGCATAGGCCTTGCCCTGGAGCAGTTACATTCGTTTACCGGCCTGAGAGTGGGCCTTGAAATCTGATAAAAATTTATATTAAATTCGTGCACGAATCATGTCGATAGTTCCTCAGGAACATTTAAGAAGTTCAAGGAGGCACAAACATGATTCTTCCAAATACCCCGCTCTATCAGGCCAAGACCGACGCAGAATTCCGCATCAGAATGATTCAGCACATTAAAACAGCCTACAAAGACATTCTCGGAAAAGATGCCAATCTTCTCGATCTGCCCAACGGCCTTGAAATTGTTCAGGCAAAAATTCAGCAGCGTCTGTATGACATGAGCAATGGCTCAATCAATCTCTTCAGAGATGAAGACAGGCGCGAACAGCTCGCAGCCTGAGCAGAGGTTTCTAAGCATCCCCCCTGTTATTATTCCCGGTGCCGCGAGGTACCGGGATTTTTCATTCAGGAATTAATGATGCCCGGGGTTATTCGAAGGGATTCGCATCTGGCAAAGCCGCAGAATGGGTTTTGCTTTTATAAAACAGTCTGAAAATCTCACCGGCCCAGAGAACCAGGGAAGTTGAAGCTATTATCGCCAGCCAGGTTCCGAGGCTGAGGGGCTCGGTTCTGAACATTACCCGACCGAACTGAACGATAAGAAACTGCACGACAAGAATTGTAGGAAGGATGAGAACAAAGCCCTTGTTTTCTTTAATGCCGTTAAATGCTGATTTGTTCAAACCCATTGCCCTGGCATTGAACATGTTCCAGACCTGCAGCATCACAAAAACCGTGAAAAAAATCGTGAGTTCTCTGACGCTGACTTCGCCATCGAGCTGAAAGTATTTGAGCAAGCTGATCAATACCACATAAAATGCAGCACCGACACCAAAAATATGCATATACATCGGTCGGGAAACAATGAAATCTTCAGCACGGCGCGGGGCCCGTGCCATTACTTTCCAGTGTGGGGGCTCAGTTGCCAGAGCCAGGGCCGCAAAGGTATCCATTATCAGATTGACCCACAGCATCTGCACAACGGTCAGCGGCATCTTGACACCGATAAACGGGCCAGTAAGCGCAACTGCCAGAGCCACGACATTGATGGTCAACTGGAACATTACAAAGCGCTGAATATTGTCATAAAGCGAACGGCCCCACATGATTCCTTTAACCACACTCGGAAACGAATCATCGAGCAGAATAATATCGCTTGCCTCTTTGGCGACTGAAGTGCCCGTCTTGCCCATCGCAAGGCCCACGTTGGCATGATTTAAAGCCGGTGCGTCGTTTGTCCCGTCGCCGGTTACGGCAACGACATGGCCGCGTTGCTGCAGCAGCTTAACCATTTTTAACTTGTCAGCAGGGCGGGCCCGCGACAGAATCTTTATTCTTTCGACGGCATCGAGGGCATCTTTTTCACCAAGAGCCTGAAAATCAGAGCCGGTCATATGAACCCGGCCTGGCGCGTCACCCTCGTCAAGCAATCCGATCTGGTTGGCGATTTCCCAGGCGGTGTTGGAATTGTCACCGGTGATGACTTTTACCTGAACCCCGGCGCTGCGGCAGACATTCAAAGCCATTGGCACATCAGACCTTATCGGGTCGGCAATCGCGACAAACCCCAGCCAGGAAAGGTTTCTGGCGATTCCATCGATGTCGCCATCAGGTGAACCTTCGAAGCCACGCAGAAAAGCGAAACCAAGAGTGCGCATACCCCTTGCCTGCTGCTGACGTAGTTCTTCAGAAATTTTACCGGCGAATTGGCCAACCGATTGAATGCCCTTATCAGTGAGAATTTCGCTGCATCTCGACAAGATGAGCTCAGGAGCACCCTTGAAATAGATAATTTTCTCTTTTCCAGCACCGGAGAGGCCGAAAGAGGCCATCATCTTGCGCTCAGTCGAAAAAGTCCACTGTTTTTCGAGGGCAAAAGCCTCGCGCAGACTGAGATAATCGATTCTGGCATCATCTAGCCACAACAAAGTTGCAGATTCGGTTGGGTTTCCGAGCGCAGTTACCGGCTCGCCAGCCTTTTTTGAAAGATTGGCGGTGCTGTTGGCAGCAATTGATTCGGCGATTATCTTCTCAGTATCGGTGGCCAGCTCAGGCGACAGTTTGCCGGTTTTGAGGGCCGGAAAATGAACAGAACTCATAACCATGCGGTTCTGGGTCAGAGTGCCGGTTTTATCAGAACAGATGACCGTTGCCGCCCCAATTGTTTCACAGGCATGCATACGGCGAACGAGGTTGTTGGCCGCGGTCATTTTGCGCATGCTGTAAGCCAGACTTAGCGTTACGCTCATCGGCAAACCCTCTGGCACTGCCACAACAATAATGGTTACAGCGATCATGAAAAACTTGAGAAATTCGGTTACCGCTTCGCTGGTAAGCCACAAAGATGGCTGTTCCGGCAAAAAACCAGATAGAATGCCAGTTAAAGAGCAAAGGCCGCCAAAAACAACCCCCGCCGACACAACCTTCACCCAAGACTTAAAATCGGAACGCTCGATCAGGCGCGGCAACCTCAGCTCACGGCCTGCGAATTCGAAACCATCAGCGAGAATCGGCAACCAGACCTTTGAAAGCGAAATCATCGAGCCGATAAGAATGATCAGAGCAAAACCCCACTGAGAGCTTTCGAGAATGAGCTCGCCAGATATGTAGTCACGCATTATCAGGGCAGCAAATGTTAAAAATGCAATAGAAAAGCCAACCACGCCAATCAGTTTGCTGAGCCGGTCGAGCTGGCGGTTCAGCGGCGTGGGCTCATCGCTGTCTTCTCCGGCGGCCCGGGCGGCTTTGCCGATTTCGGTTGCATCACCAACCGAGGTAACGATCATCTTGCCATGCCCATCGTTGACCATGGTGCTGCGCAGAAGGGTGCTGGCGGGGTAAGCAGCCTCGTGATCATCTCTGAACGACGGCGAATCTTCTGCATACTTAGACACCGGCATGGATTCACCCGTAAGCTTTGCCTCATCGATCTGCAGCGAAACCGATTCAATCACCTTGCCATCGGCAGGAACCGCTTCGCCTGGTTCGAGAAGCACAAGATCACCCACGACGATGTCTTTGATCGGCACGGATGAAAAAGCACCATCTCTGATAACGTTCACCGGAGCTTCGTCAGATACCTGGTTAAGAATATCGAACTCTTTTCCGGCTTTGTATTCATTGATGAACGCCAGGGTGGTTGCCAGCAGAATGGCAATAATGATTCCGATTCCTTCAAAATATTCGCCATTCACCAGGCCCACGGCAATGGCTATAAAAGCGGCAATCATGAGAATGCGAATGATCGGGTCGTCGAACTTTTCGAGCAAAAGCCTGTACCATGGCTCGCGTTCAGGTGGCGTTAAAACGTTGGGGCCGAATTTTCGGCGATTTTCTATTACCTGAAGGGAGGTAAGGCCTTTCAGAGAGGTTGGGTGTTTCTGGCCGGCATCAGCCGTCATGGTTTGTCTCCAGTAGAGAATTTAAACAGGCGGTTAATTATACTCTTTAAGCCTGACAACTTCAAACATTTCAACCGCTGAAGTCTTCCCTTTGACAGCCGTTTCAGCCAGCTGCTCAACCTCAATCTTTTCTTCAACCAGATCGAGAGTTGCACGGCTGATGATAACGCAGGTATGCCTGCCAAGTTTGCTCATGCCTTCAAGACGCGAGGCAACGTTTACCGTATCGCCGATAACCGTTCTGTCCATGCGGCCTGGGGAGCCGATATTGCCGGCAATTACCTCACCAGAATTGATTCCAACCCCTATTTTAATGGGAAAAAGACCGCGATCGACCCGCTGCTGATTGAAAATTTCGAGGGCCGACATCATTCCGAGGGCGCATTTTACCGCATTCAGGGCAAGTGCTGCCCGGTCATTGCCTGCGCCGGTTATAAATTGTGCCATAACCGCGTCACCAATAAATTTGTCAATGTCACCGCCGAATTTTTCGACAACCTCATTCATGGCGGCAAAGTATTCATTCAACAGGCTGACAACTTCTTCGGCGGTATTCGATTCCGAAATTGTTGTGAAACTGCGGATATCTGAAAACAGTATCGTGGCAGGCACCCTTTTGCCACCCATCTGCCCGTCTTCACCGCTTACGACAGCATCTACAGCAGACCTGGACAGGTATCTGGTCATTCTTTCCCTTTCGTCGAGCCCCCGGTTCATTTTATTGAAGGCCTGTGCCAGCTCTACAATTTCATCCTGCCCCGGAATAATCATTTCAGTTTTGTAGTTGCCGGCCTCAACCTGCTCGACACCCTGTTTCAGAAGCGTCACCGGCTCGATCAGCGAACGGGCCATAATTCTCGCCAGAACCATCACAATGATCAGTGAAACGATAAAAAATACCAGAATGAACTGCTGCAGCCTCTTAAGGCCTTCAACGATTTCACTGTAATCAAAAAGAGCAACAACCGTATTCTGCTCAAGACAGGAGGGTTTGAAACTGTAAAACAGACACTTACGATCATCGGTTTCGAGAAGAACGCTTTCTCTTACACTCGCACCGGTGAATCGCGTCGGTTCAGAAAGGCGGCCGACCTTAAAAGAATCAGGAGAATCAAACACGTAGTCAAACCAGGGAGCAACCAGTGGAGAATGAAGAAAATATCCATCTCCACCGCAACTGTTTGAGCCAAAAAACAATTGAATCCTGTCTTTATATTCAGGCTGGCCGCAGATTTTATCTATCATCATCCGCATGTACATTCTTTCAAAATGACTGTCACGCAGAATCATGACCAGGCTGAAGGTTTCATCGGGCAATTTCTGGTGCGCAAACTGCCCAATATAGAGAATTGTGCGCCGACCGCTGAATTTGATTTCGAACGCCCGGTTTTCACGGGTATTGAGAATCGCTTTGATCTCTTCAAGGTTAGAGCCGCCCGTAGCTTCAACTACAAGATCCATGATACTCACGTCGAGAACTTTACCTTTGGTTTTAAGTTTACCAGCAGATCTCAACTTTATTTTAGCCACCGACTGCACGAGCGGTAGAAGATTACTACCCTCTTCGTCATCTTCATCGTCAGAATGAGAAAAAACCACCTCAGAATAAGAGTTGAGCATGTAGGTGTGAAGAATGGTCATCTTCTGCCCGGCATCACTCAAAATTTTCTTGGCCTGCCCAAGGTGTTCAAATTTTCCATCGGGCGAAAAAGCCAACTTCATCAGTTCTCGGCCAACAGCGTTGCCGGCGAGTTCAAGTTGCCTGAAAGCATAACTCATGTTTTCATCAAGATCCTTTTTGATCTTTTCCATTTCTTTATAGGCATCGCTCTCGAAGGACTTCTGCCGGTCGAACAGCAGTTCGGTGCCCAGCTGAAAAATAGCTGCTGCCGGCAGCAGCATGGCAAAAACAAACAGGGCACCAATCTGTACCCTTATGCTGACGGCCATTCCGCCATTGCGCCTTTTACTGAGAATAACCAGAAGCGGAAAAAGACAAGCCGCGCCAAGCATCAGCGACAGAATGAAAATTTTGCGTTCATATGCCAGATTGATTTTTTTAACGCTGGAAGCTGCCAGAACAAGAAGTCCTTCGCTTGATCGTCTCAAGGAAAGCACAATTCCCTGGCGCTCATAAGTGCCATCAGGCTGGGCAATCAGCCATTTAACCCAGGCTTCTTCATCGGCGGCCGGGAATGGATATGGAAGCGACCTGCGCCCGGGGTTGCTTTCAACGATCCAGCCGGCTGAAACTGTTGAATGTTCAAACTCTTCAGCCTTTCTCAACATCAGAACCTGCAATCCAAAAGATTCTGGAAGTTTATCAGCTTCAACAACCGCCAGAAACCCGCCAGCACAGCGACGATCGCTGCCGAGTCCGTGTGTTTTTTCACTTTGCCAGAGCATCATAAGTTTATTTCCGGCCGGGTTTCCGCAGATAAGCATGTCATCGCCATTTTTCAGGAAGGCGTTCAGGCCGTAAGCATCGGTAAAATAACGATTCAGCATCGGCACGTGCTCAAGGTAATCAAAATACTTGCCACGGCGACTGCCAGATGGATTTATGCTTCTCTCGATTGATTCGGTCAACTTTTGATATGGCCACTTTGGCACCAGTTGATCACTGTCTGAAAGAATGCGAAGATCAAGACCCCATTTTACAAGTTTTAGGCCAGGCAGAACGCGGCGCAGTCGCTTTTCATGAACCTGTCTGACCCGCTGCGCGGCTATTTCACAGAGAGAAAGGGATGCACTCAGATGCGGGTGCAAACCAGAAAACATTTCGATGCGCAGCTGTTCAAACAGAGCGGCAGCCTTCAAGGGTTCAACAGACAGCAGCGAAAAATCGCGAAGCAGTTCTTTAACCTGAATGTTGGCACGGGCCTCAAAAATGAAACGACTCGAAAGTCTTTCGACCTGCTGCTCAACCTCATCTTTACTGCGGCTGGCAGCGGCGGCAAATGAGCCAACAGCCTGACGGAAGAGAATAAAAACCGGCACACTAAGCAGCAAAATGATCGCACCTAGCCATTTCCAGAGGGGCAAGGGCTCAAGGCGCAGGGTCCGTTTTTCTGTAGATAAAACACTCACGCTTCAGATTTTCTCCCGGCATTTTCTTAGCGCATTATATCACCCTGATGCCTTTCAGAAAGTTTTTTTGAGTCATGCAAATTAGTTTCGTTTAAAAGGCCAACGCTGCTGCTCAGCAGGAATGCTTTTAAATATGCATTCAGCAAAACTGAAATTCCGGCGATGCTTTGTGATACTATGGTTAAACACTCTGGAGCCATAAATGAAAAAACAAAGCGCACGCTTCTTAAAAACCATGAATACGGTCGAAATTGAAAAATTGCTGGCCGATGATACCCCCCTTTTTCTGCCACTTGGCACCCTTGAGGCACACGGACGCCATCTGCCTACGGGCACAGACACTATTCTGGCCGAAAAAATTGCCGAAGAACTGAGCATTTTACTGGGCGGCGTTGTGGCTCCTGCAGTCGAATACGGCCTGACCAAAGTACTGGCACAAACTTCGCCAGCCAGTTTTTTCCCCGAAGAACTGTATGAAGGGTTTGTCGAAAAGGTAATTGAAGCATTTCGCAGTCAGGGCTTTAAAACCATTATCATTGTGAACGGGCATGGCGGCAACCGCGATTCACTGCGCAAAGTAGTCAGGCGGCTGGCGCGCGTCAGGCCCACCGGTCTTGCGGTAATCAACTGGTGGCTGCTGTCTGAACGTTTCGTCGAACCTGTTTATGGCTGTAGACCAGGTGGACATGCTGCCGTAGAAGAAACGGCGCTGATGCTGCATTATTTTCCTGAAATGGTTGTCAGCAAAAATTACAACCCGGCAAGCGACGATTACGTTCCTGACGAGGGTATCTGGCTGTTTCCGCCGCCAGGCGAAGTTTTGCTCGATAACCCGAATCAAGGGCAACCTGACTTC
>JAQUZA010000074.1 GCA_028691595.1 Candidatus Rifleibacteriota bacterium | reverse complement strand
ACCGCCAGGCTCAACACCTGGCGGTTTTTATTGTTTAATCCGGATACTGTTACTTTTTTTTGACTCTTATCATGAATTCTACGTGGAAGTTTGAGGTGTTTCCTTGGTTTGATGGGCAACCTCAACCCGCTTGAGCCCTGTGTATTTTGTTCTAGAAAGCTCAGCCGGGAAATATCACTTGCCTGTCGGTGGAAGTTTAACCCAGACTTGAAGTTTGGATTTTTCGTCAACCCTGACAAGGACGTAATCTTTATACGTTGCTTTTGTGTTCGTCTGCATAGTTATTCACCATTTTAAATAAAAAAGCCTTCACTTATTGTTAGAAGCAAAAACTGTGCCACTTCTGCTCTTTGTTAATCGACACTGATGGGCTTTTTCGTTAGGTTTTGCCTGTAGATGGCCATTGGTAAAGGAATCCCAGTTAATAATACCACCTGAGATGCCTGGCAAAAGAACAGAACTAATTGCGCCACAGCTGCCAGGGATTTTCCTGAAGTGTGCAAAAATTTAACTGGTGTATAAAATTTGTACAGAAAATCGCAGTGTAAAAAATGGTGATGTGCGAAAATTGACCAAACCAAAAGCTGTTTTACTGAAAGCCGTTTTCCAGAGCTTGAGACAGACCTCGTCAATATGAATGAAAATCCTGGTTATCAGTCGAGACCAGGTATATCGAGTTCTTCTGGTTGATATTTTTCTGAGGGTGGGCCAGGTTTTAGAGTCTGTTGATACATCCAGATGCCTCCACACAGTCCGGCTATGCCCATCAGCATCCAGAAAAGGCCGAGATCCAGAAACTTGCTTTCTCCAATTTTTATCATTAGAGAATAAGCCGACTTTTCTACAGATTCCAGTTCCTGTGCTTCTGCATACGCAAGAGATGAGACACCAACACGTTGTAGTGTTTGATTTGGGTTGGCAAGGGCTTCCAGGACAGAGGTTGAAGAAGCAGACATGTTAGCTGGAAGCAGAAAAAGATGATACTGGGTTGAGGTTATACCGGGGTCTGAACTTTTACGTATCATGGTGCCGCTGAATTCACGACCAAGAGAACGAAAGGCCGAAATCATCATTCCACACGCAAGAATCAGTAGCAGCAGAGCAAAAATCCTGGTTTTTATTTTTCCTGAACGCTGATTAAAAAAGTTTGTCATTGCTGCTCCGCAAGTTTAACCTGTAGATAAAAAGCTTCTGCTGCCGGAATTTTCGCAAAAGATTCTTTGCATTCCTGCAAAAAATAATCTTGAATTCGTTAACTTTAGACCTTTGCAGGAAAAAATGCAAAAAAAAGATAAAAAAACTTGCGGTACCCTTACGGCTTGTTAATCTATATGGTATATTTACTCTGTAAGTTTAACTTTGGAGGGTGTATTAAATGAAAAAGTATATTATAGGGCTTCTCGCAGTTCTATTATTCGCCTCTGCACCTGTTATGGCCGGTTACCCCGGTTCTTCAGGCAACTACAACAACTCAGGCCAGTCAGGCTATAATGGCAATTCAGGTGGTTTTGGCGCAGTTGATCCGAACGACAAAGCAGTTGTTACCCTCCTCTGGATGGTCTACTCCGATCTGCAGATGTGTCGTGCTTCACTCGACCAGTCTCTAATGGATAACGTCTCAGCAATTGGCCATCTCAATAACGCCCAGTCTGCACTCAAAAAGAGCGAAATGGACCCGGCTTATTTTACTCTGATCAGCGAAATAGATAAAAGAATCGGCAAAATCAAATTTTACCTGGTTATGAACGAAAGAAAAGCTGTTGCCGAAAGACTTCAGCAGCTCATGGCGGTCATCAGAAACGTTCTTGGTGCCGGCGGAAACAGTCTCCCAAACGTTGGCAACTACTCCGGCTACAACCCCGGGTCCAATGGTGGCTTCACCAATCAGACCTTTGGTGGCCCAAATGGTTCCGGTTATGTTCCATCTCAGCCTGAAATCCCGGTTAATGGTGGCCAGATCAATCAGATGCCTGTTCTCCCCTCCGGAGTTGTGCCCGTTAGATAAGTTAAACTTAAAAAACTCTGAAATCGGCGGTTTTTACCGCCGATTTTCTGTTTAGGGGATTTATTATGCGGTTAGCCATCCTTTTGACTGGTTTTATGGCCTCAGGAAAAACAACTGCCGGCACTGCTGCTGCCAAAAAGCTTGGCTTGCCCTTCGTTGATCTCGATCTTCTGATCGAACAGACCTGCGGGAAAAGTATTCTGCAGATATTTGCCGATTCAGGCGAAAAAGAGTTTCGCAAGCTCGAGAACAGGGTTTTCATCGATCTGTTGCACGGTCTTGCCAGGCCGATGCTCATTGCCTGCGGTGGCGGTTTACCTGTTTTTGCAGCCAATCATCTGCCGATGAAAAATTGTCGGGTGATTTTTCTCGACACTCCCTGGCGGATTATCGAGAACAGGCTCGCAACTGCAAACGATTCAAGACCCCTCATAAACGGAAAGACAATTCAAGAGATCAGAAAGCTCTATGATGATCGCCACCCGGTCTATTTAAAACATTCTGAGTTTGTGATACAAGAAGAAGACCAGATTTTTGAGCTGGTAAGTAAAATAATCGCAGGTGCCACAAAAACATGACAAAAGACAACGAACGTATTGGCAGCGAATTTCTCAGGCTTGTCGAGATTATGCGAACTCTCAGATCCCCGCAGGGCTGTTCCTGGGATCGAAAACAGACGCAGACTTCCATGGCAGAACATATTGATGAAGAATCGGCCGAAGTGGTCGAAGCAATTAATAGCGGTGACTCCCTTCATATCAAGGAAGAACTCGGCGATCTACTGATGACAATTGTTTTCAGCGCTCAAATCGCCGCTGAAGCAGGCACCTTCGATATGGGTGACGTGGCCTCTGGTATTTGTGAGAAGCTTATTAACAGGCATCCCCATGTTTTTGGTGATGCTGCCCGCGGCGCAAACCCTGAACAGGTTATTCAGATGTGGGGTGAAATTAAAACCCAGGAAAAGGCTGATCGTAAAAAGCTTTCAAACCGGATGCGCGAAGCACTGGAATTCCCTTCCGCGCTTTCGGGGGCCGAAAAGATTCAGCAGGAAGCCGCGCGGGTTGGTTTTGATTTTCCGGATGCCCATGCAGCTCTACAGAAAATTAAAGAAGAAACCTCAGAAATTGAGGCTGCTATCTTTAATAATAACGTTGACGAGCTTGAAGAAGAAATTGGCGATGTGCTTTTTGCCGTCTTGAATGTATCGAGGCTTTCAGGGGTAAATGCCGAAAAGTGTCTAAAACAGGCAGCCAGAAAATTTGTTGACCGCTTCACCCGCGTCGAGACTCTCGTCGAAAAAGATGGTGGTTTTGACGGCAAAAGCCTGGCTGAGCTCGACCGCTACTGGGACAAAGTTAAACTCGAAAATAAAGCCTAGTGGTCTGTCAAAGTCGAAGATACAAAATCAACGGCCTTGATGTCATCCCCGTGCAAACGGGGATCTAAGCCTTTAGAGATAAGATTCCCGCTTTCGCGGGAATGACGGAATTACTACAGATTCAAGTTTGACAGAGGAATAGCCCTTTGTCACACAAGAATTTAAGGGCTTCTTCGCTATTCTGCCCTTGTCCCCGAACGGGGGAAAGCGGACATCTTCAGGTTGCAAGTATTACTGCCTGAGATTGTCTTTGAGTCTGAGCAGTTGTTCGCGACGATGTGGGTCGCTCTCGACTTCAAGGCCGAGGTCAATTTCCTGGAGTGCTCTTCGGTAATCGCTGTTGCGCGCAAAAACCTCGGCAAGCACCAGTCTGGCTTCGCCATTGTTGGGGTTTGCCTTTAGCGCTCCTTCAGAATCACTTTGTGCTCTCATAAAATCACGGTTCTGCATGTGCAGAAGGGCAGAAAGTGAGAGGGTCTGGCTGTTATTCGGGTTAACTTTAAGAGCCTGATCGATGTAAAGCCGGGCATCAGAAAAGTTCTCTTCAAATACCAGTACCTTGGCCATTGAATAGTTGGGTTCGACAAGGTTCGGGTTGAGTCTGATGGCGTTAGAAAAGAATACCTTTGCAGCATCGATGTGACCAAGTCGGGCCAGCTCAAGACCGGCTGTGTATTGAAGGCGAAGATCGTTCGGGTTCTGCATGGCCTGTCTTTTCAGCTTATCAGCCGGAGTGTCGGTTTCGAGGCCCGGGGTTGAAACTACCGTTTCAAGCTTGGCGAGGGTTTCAAGCTGACGCTGTTGTTGTAAGCCGGCCACATGGGCTGCATACTGAGCATCCTGCATGGCGAGTATATCGCATTCTCTGATGATGCGTCGACCGTCATCCTCATAATCTGAGCCTTTAATCTCAGGGGTCAGATGGGTAATCTGTTCCCTGGCAATCTTATAGTCACCATTGATGTAATTAACGAATGCTGTCAGAAATTTTTTATCAAGCTCAGAGCCATTTGCTTTGATCATGCGCTCTATGGCGTGCATTGAGCCCTTATCGTCGCGACCAAGCAGAGTGCGGTCCATGGTAACTGCGGATCTGAAAAATTTATAGGCCAGATCAAGCCGGTTCTCTTTTTTCGCATCGATCGATGCTTCGAAGAAAATATGTGGTAGAAGCGGGTTAAGGCGATGATATTTTTCCAGGTCTGCCAGAGCCTGTTCGATATTTTTCTGGCGCTTGAGAATATGATAAGTGTAAAAATAGGGAGTGGAGTTATCTGGTGAAATCTCGATGCAGCGCTTAAAGTGCTTCAGGGCATCATCGAATTTACCCGCTTCGTAATAAAGAACCGCAAGCCAGAAATTGTACTCAAAGTTTCGACTATGATATTTTTCGCCGATTGCAACCAGATTTTCAAGACCCTTGAGAACACCGGAATGCTTTAAAAGCTTGATTAGTGCGACAACGCCCTCTGGTGAGTCAGGGTAGTTCTTGACCAGCTCGGTGTTATATTTAAAAGCAAGTTTTATGTCGTTCTCGTAGGCAGTGGTCCGTGCAAGGCCTTCATAGACCGCCCGTCGCATTTTTGGCAGAAGTTCGGCAGCGAGAAGTTGTTCGTATAATATTCGCGCAACACCAATTCTACCGGTTATCTCATATAAATATGCAAGAGAATAAGCATTCTCAGGGATCTTACGCATTTCCATAGTTTTTTCAAAGGCGATAATGGCCGGATCAAACAACTTCACACCGGCGTAGGCATAGGCAAGCATGCGCTGCAGGTCAAAATCATCGACGCTACGATGTGGCGAGAGTATTTCAAGGGCCTTTTCAAAATCACCCTTTTCGAAATGCTCCTTAGCCGCTTTTACAGCAGCGTTGCTGTCTTTTGAAACTGCCGAAGATGCCTTGCCTGAGTTATCTGCCGGCGAAGACGACACCCGCCCGGGGCGGTTACGATTCTGATTTTGTCTGCCAGCAAAGGGATTGAACAAGTAAAGGCCCAGAGCAAGAACAATTACCAGAAGAAATAGGGGTAGTTTGATTCCATCCATGGGTAAAAATATAGCACAGTTTTTCTAACACAAACAATAAAGAAACCGCAGTAACAAAAAATTCAAATTCTGCCGATACAGTTTCAGAAATCCGCCTTCTTTCAGGAGTCTCATCATGAGAGTCGAAATCAATGTTAACGAGACGCAAAACCAGCAAACAGAAAACAATGCCAGCCAAAGCTCTCAACAGGAATCTGTTGAGGGAGCTATATCATGCGATGTGGCAATTGATATTGGCCAGGTCCTGGCAGCCAATCAGGCTTTGCTGAAAAATATGACCAGAAAAATGGAGGCAATGGAAAACAAGTTAACCAACATGGAACGCATCTTTAATGAGCAGGCTGCCAGGCTCGCCAACGAGCGCCAGTCTGTTCTATTGCTGACCGGCCCGGTTAAAGAGATAAAGCCGTGGGAGCCACCAGTTCGTGAAAGCGAAGAAGAACACCTGCGAAAATTTTCGTTGATCGACAAGGTTTTCCGCCCATGGAGAATGCGGCGCCAGTAGTATTACAACCATGAAAACATTCTCAGAAAACCGAACTTTCCTGAGTTCCGTAACCTGAAAACCTGGAGCCCCTTAGATTGAAAATTTCAGGCGACCGCGCCTTTGCCTTTTTGCTTCACGTTAGTCTGTTGACTTGTGTGAAGTAATGTAAAGTCATTTGAAAAAGGGCTTTTAACGGCTGGACAATTGTGAGTCTGATCAGTTGTCGTCGTCTTCAATTACAATGATGCTTTTGACTTCTTCGATATTTAAAGTACCGGCCTGAAAAGCCAGATAATGTTTACAAGTGTCGCATTTTGAATTGTTGTAGATTTCCCAGCAGTATGTCATTTGTGTATCTCCTTGTTTCTCAGCCCTTGCAAGTGACGCTCAGGCTGCTTTTGCCCATAGTTCTTCTTCATCGCCGATAACTTCCTCGGCGAGTTCGTCGGCGATATCAAAAGCCTTGATCAGTTCAAGCTTGAACCCGGGATCGAGCCAGATAGCTCTTTGCCATGATCGTAAAGCCTGCCCGATATTGCCTGTGGTAGCCAGGGCTATGCCGAGATTGTAATGAGCCTGCCCGTTACGCGGGCATTCCACCAGAGATTTCTGGTAAGCATCAACGGCCTCGGCGGTTTTGCCTTCGGCTTCGAATGCCAGAGCCTGCTCGAACAGTTCCTGGCCCTTCTTTTTTGTCCAGTAGGTTGTTGATTCCATAATCAACTAAGCTATCGGCAAAAAAGCGGTTTTTTTCCACCGCCATATTATAGCACAAAATTTTGCCGCTTGCATCGCCCCGACTTGCTGAGATTTGAGATAATGTCAGATGCATTTTTTGCGGTTGATTTTTACCGGGTGGTTGGCTAAAGTTCTAATTTTACAGGAGGCAGTTATGCTTATTGATTTTTGCGGAAAAAAGCCAACGGTGCCATCTTCTTGTTTTGTGGCCCGCAGTGCCGAACTGGTCGGCGATATTAGCCTTGGAGAAAACGTGAATGTCTGGTATGGAACGGTTATCAGAGCTGACATTAACTCGATCCGGGTTGGTGATAATACAAACATTCAGGATTCATCAGTGGTACACGTTGACCGGGCCACAGAAATTCCCGGTTCCGGGCAGGTAAGCATTGGTAGAAATGTTACGATTGGCCACCGGGCCGTGATTCACGCCTGCGATATTGGAGATAACTGCCTCATAGGTATGGGGGCAATTGTGCTTTCAGGCGCGGTAATAGGTGAAGGAAGCATTCTTGCTGCCGGAGCTGTTGTCAAAGAAAATGAGGTGATTCCGCCCGGGTCGCTGGTGGCAGGGGTACCCGCCAAGGTTAAGGCACAAGTTTCACCCGAATGGCAAAACCGAATTCTTGAATCTGCCCGGCATTATGTCGAACTGGGGCAGAAACATAAAACGTCTACAAGGGTTTTAGAATGATCGCCGGTTGCGGGTAGGCAGGGCAGGAGTTTAAGCATGCACCGCATCCAGAGCATAGTTCAGGGTTTATCCTGGGAACTTTTTGTTCATCGGTGATTATCAAGGCACCAGTGAATTTAGTTTGTCGGCACCTGACGAGGCATTCCTGACAGTCCTGGCCTTCGCTGCGCAGGCAGTTACCTGCAATAAGCTGCGCGGTTGCAATTTTTTTCAGCTTTTCGTGGTTTGCCAACGAAAGAGCTCCTGTCTTACAGGCTTCTACGCAGGGGAATCCGTCGCAGAAGCGGCACCACCCTTCGTAACAGCGCAATGAAGGGGTTCCGATGTCAAACTGATTTGCCATGGTGACCGGCTTAAGCGCAAAAAAAGGGCAGGCCCTGACGCAATTGCCACATCTGGCACATTTTTCCAGAAATTCGCTCTCAGGGAAGGCTCCGGGAGGTCTTACCAGTTCCGGGAACTTATCGGCTAATTTGTCGAGGTCTTCCCCGAATGCTTCATCAACCCCGGCAAGCAGGTCGAGCAGGTAACTTTTAAAAAATTTTTTTCTATCCATCTGATACTCGGGTTGTACCGCCTGATTTTTTTTTAATACCACTTTATCAGCGTTCATTTTAGCGCCAGGGTTGGTTGAATATGGCTCTCAGGTGTCTTTTTCGTCCGGGAAGACGTTTAATCGTTTCAAGTGACCGCTTGTGTTCAGTTCGAACTCGATTGTCAGTGAATTGCGATTGTACACCAGAATTGTTTCTTCGCTATCAATGTCTTCTGAACTGGGTGCCCCAAGCCAGGATACCAGGGTTTGCCGGTCTGTGTCGGCAGATAGTTGCCCGTGCCCTTTGATCAGGGGGCGACTGAAAGCAAGATCGGGGTGTGCTGGAAGAAATTCATCATCGTCGATAAAAAAGGCGAAATAGACCAATAACTGGTTTTCGTATTCAAGCAAAAAACCCTGGCGGGCATACAGCAGCTCACAATTTCCGTCTTTTGACCATTTGAAGGAGTCTGGTTTGCCAAAAATAATTGCTTTGTTAAGAGGGCTTCCTGGTTTAACAGGGCCAATAGAACCGACCTGCAGGTCAATTTCTGGAAGAGTAAAAGAGGTGACCGGCCACGAAGCAGTAGGATCGGTCTTACGCCCGAAAAAGAAGTTCATTAATCCCATAAAACTCATCCTGAATCGCCAGATTTGTGGCTTTAAGCCTGCGAAAAAGAACTGGTACTTTGACAAATTTGCATATGCTCTTTTACATTCATTCACTCGTTGGTGCCAAGGTAGGGTGCGGGCGAGACTCTATTGTTTGACTGCTTGAGTTCATGCACTCACGGGGATGACGCAATTTAATTCATATGATGCGGTTAGCCAGATGATTCTAATCTGCTTTCATGGTTTTTGGCAAAACTATTAATGATAAATGAAAAGCAAAAGGGCTTATCTGGTTTGTCTCAAAAAAAATACTTAAAATTAGTCAGCGGGCTACTTTTTGTTTTGTATTGAATGATTGATAACCGGTTTCCAGTTTGGCACCACCAGAAACATAATTAATTCCCGGGATTGGACGATAGTTCTCTGTCAAAATTGAATCTGTAGTAATACTGTCCCGCAGAAGGGTCTATCGATTTATTCTCTTAGAAATTTGATTTAAGTTTTATTAGATGCTGTTTACCGGTTCGACGGCGCAGCTAGCCGGGAGTCGCTTACCGCCCTCCTGGCGTAATAATCCCGTCTTCTATCTGCACCTGGTGGATTCTTAAAACTGGTTTCTATTAAATTTAGCATCAAATTACTGATTAAATTGACAAGCCCAGAAGCGGGAATCTTATCTCTAAAGGCTTAGATCCGCGTTTGCACGGGGATGACATTGAGGCCGTTGATTTTGTATCTTCGACTTTGACAAAGCACCAGGTAAATAATTTTGTTGCGCTGCTTGAAAATACTGCCGACGGAATGATCAGAGTGTACAGAGCAAAAAAATGCAAAAACTTTGCTTTAAGCATTGACTTCATGAATTCAATCGTTATATGCTGAACAGCTGAAGGAAAAACCTCTGCTGTGTACTGTGCAGAATCAGATCGGTTTTCGAGTATTCAGAAGAAGTTTTTTTTGAGTTGTGCCCTTTGCAGGGGCTCAGGTCAGGCCCGGGAATTAACCTCCCGGAAGTATGAAGTATATCGAAAGGGGACAGGTAGTGAAAAGATTTATTGCATTGCTGGCTATGGTTGTTCTGTTGAGTGGAGGAGCTTTTGCAGGAGAAATCGTGCTTGATGCTCACAGCAGTGGCCTGAAAATGGTCTCTCAGAAGATGGTTGGTTACGGCAATTTGACCCTGCGCATGTCATGTGCTCTTGACAAGTTGTATACCTACGACGCAGAAACTCCCAAGGGCGACTTCACCGTTCTTTATTCTCCCGACTATTATTTTGGTGGCGAATACGGTGCACCGCAGCTGCCGGTTATCAATAAACTCGTTCAGATCCCGTTCGGCTCATCCTTCCGTGTTGAAGTTAAAGGTTACGATACTAAAGAATACAATCTCGCCGATTATGGTGTATCGACCCCCATTTTCCCAAGACAGCCGTCAGCACCGAAAGATGGTTCTGAGGTTCCCTTCGTCTATGAAAAATCAGCCTATATTTATAAGGGCTTCAATGGCCAGCAGCTTGCCTCGATCGAAGAAGCCGGCGTTATGCGCCATATGCGCCTTGTAAACCTGACTGTTGCTCCTGTTAAATACGATGCTTCAGCCAACAAGATCGTTGTTTACAACAACATCGTTCTTGACATCATTCTTGATAATTCTGATATGAAAACCAGCAAAGCCAAGCATGAATCCCTCTGGTCACCTGCTTTTGCTTCTTTCGAATCAATGGTTATCGTTCCAGATGCTCTTCGCAATGGCGAAAGAAACGTTGCTCAGACCTATGTGATCGTTTCTGACCCGGCTTTTAAAGACGAAATCGCTCCTTTCGTTACCTGGAAAACCCAGAAAGGTTTTAAAGTGCATGTCGTATACACCGACCAGTTCGGTACCGGCGCTGCAATAACCGAAAACCTCAAAAACTATCTGCATAACCTTTATAACAACCCGACCCCTGAACTTCCGGCACCAAGCTATGTTCTCTTTGTTGGTGACCACAACCAGATCCCGGCTTTCAAAGGTCAGACAGGTTCTCACATCAGTGATCTGTATTATGTTGCCGTTACCCCCGGCGATTTCCTGCCCGACATGCTCACCGGCCGCTTCTCAGCCCAGGATGTCAGTCAGCTGAAACCCCAGATCGAAAAAACCCTCGAATACGAAAAATTCCTGTTCCCCGACAAGTCTTTCCTTGATGATGTAGTGCTGGTTGCCGGCTGGGATGGAAACTGGGCAAAAAGCCACGGTTGGCCCCACATCAACTATGCAAAAAAATATTACCTCAACAAAGAAAACGGTTTTGACAGCATCAGTTCTTATTTGTCAGCCGGTTCACACCAGAATGAAGCAGCTATCATTTCCAATATCGCCAAGGGCGCAGCTTATGTGAATTATACCGCTCACGGTTCCTCAACTTCCTGGGCTGATCCGAGCATGTCTATGACTCAGGTTCAGAACATGGGCAATAAGGGCAAATATCCGCTCGTAATCGGTAACTGCTGTCTGACCAATAAATTTGAAGTCAGCCAGTGTTTCGGTGAAGCCTGGCTGAGAGCCAAAGATGCCGGT